>CAZKER010000246.1:0-11459 GCA_964551845.1 uncultured Cyanobium sp. | reverse complement strand
AATGAAGCCAGTGCGATTTTTTGTATCTTTGTGCATTCATCAAGCTTATTGCTGGTGATTACCAGCGCCTCTCAATAGGCTCCTTTTTTCTTAATAAACATAGCAGTCCTTTGCAAAACTAGTAGCAATACTGGCACAACGGGAATATTTTATTCAACCCGTAATACTTCTGCCCTGAAGAGCGGGGGGTCATTAAGTTGCTGGAGAGTGTTCGGAAGAAAGCTCAGCGGTGCAAATCAGGCATGGGGACAACACAACGTGCACAAAAATCAAATGACGAACTAAACTAATCTCCCATTGGGAAATCACAAGACCCCATTAAGCGCCTTCTGCTCCTTGGCGTCCTGCTGCTGCCACTTCTCTCTGCTCAGGCCCAGGAAGTCAAGCAACCGATCCAGCTATCCGCAGTTGGTGGTTGGCTGCGATGAGCGGCCTCAATCGGGCGCTGCTAAAAGAATTCAGGCGGATGGAGGAGCAGTAGAGAAGGTAGTAACAAGCGCAATGGTTGCGCTTCTGTGAAACCTCAGAACCATGCGAAAACCACAAAAAGAGCGGCACCCAATCACGCAGGAGTGAATGAGGTGGACCTAGGTGACCTACTGTTGGAGATTATTCCTGGTGAGGCAGTGCCTGCCCACCTTGTAGCAAAAGTGCCATTGAATCCCCATAGCGAAGTCGTATCGCTTTCTCATGCGCCCATATCGAAGTAGTTAGCGATACAAAGCAAGCCGCGGGGTCGTGTACTATGTTTTAAAAGAATTGGTTCCAAAAGTGATCAAGAGCGTCACATACCACACTTAATTGCCGAAAAAATAAAAACCTTGCAAGACGCCCATTGCCCCCACCCACTCCGACTCGTCCGTCTGAGGCGCTTGTCGCCTTCATCAAGTTGTTAGAGCTGGACAACAACCTTCAAGTCAAGGTAAAGGCAGCAGAAAATCCCCAGCAAATAATTAATATCGCTGAATCCACCGGGTACGTAATCTCCCAGCAGGAGCTGCGAACATGGTCAGCAGAACTCTCCGCTCATTACTTCCCTTGGGCGACGCAAGGGAATGAGTTTCGTCGCAACTTCTTCAAGGGGGAGGGATAGTGGCATGCAGTCAATCAGGGGCAGCAAGCAGGCACAGGCTTGCTTTGGCTAATCCTTTTGCGCGTATCAAAAATCCTTTTTCTACAGGTTAAGCAGATCTTTTAAGGTCTTTGTTAAACCTTTTTGAAACGGAGGGTGTGTCCGTGTGCAGCGAACGAGATCGGTTGCCCTGAAACGATTTCGGATGACCTATGGCCTGGTTCGTTTGCTCTGCGCAGGTTCGACTCCCGCATATCAGTGGCTGGAGAACACTACCCAGCATTGGTCACTGATTCCTCGTGTTCCTGGAGGAATGCCTCAAGGTGCGCGCCATAGACCTCGGGCCTCTCGAGCAGGGCATGGTGCGCCGCTCCAGGGACAACCACAAGGTGCTGCTTGGCGAGTTTCTGCCATCCCTGCATCGAACGGAGGGTGACGAAGTCGTATTCGGCAGCGAGAAGCAGCACAGGCGAATTGAGGGAACACAGGCTGTGCTCGGGCGCACACCAGTCAGCAATGACATCCACACCACGCCAATGGCTACCTGGGTGCCCTGGCGCGTAGGCCGCCAGAAGGGCCGCTGGCCGTGGTGACGTTCTACAGACATGGGTCGCATCAAAACGAGAGCCGTCGCCACCAAGGTCTGCCAGGAGGGCCGCCACATCTTCCAGCAGTAAGGGCACCGAACTCGGCACGTTCGAAAGGCTCAACGAGCGCGGCAGCGGTGGGCCACTGGCAGCGGTGAGGGTTTCAAAGGCCAAGATGCCGCCGAACGACTGGCCGTAGAGGTGGTAGGCAGGGCGCCCATCGCGCATCGGGATCCAATCATTTGCCACCAGTGCATCGATCACCTCTACGAGGTCCCGCACGGAGGCGGCGATCGAGTACTCCTGAACAGCAGGGTCAGGCCGGTAGCTGCGCCCACATCCCAGCTGGTCGAAGAAAATCACCGGTCGCTGCAGTATCCCGATCAAGGGAAACAGATAGTCGCTGGGTACGCCTGGTCCGCCATGGCACACGAGCAACGGCAGTGAATCCGCGAAAGCTGCTGGCAGGCGCTGGCCAGCCCAAAGCCGGCAAGAGCCGTCCCGCACCGGCAGCATCAACGACCTCAGCCCTGGTGGCATGGTTGTCTGCTCAACTGCTGGCGTGTCAGTGGCCATACCTGCGGGCCTGGGAATCGAAGGCTTAGTCAAGGTTGGCTCCAGTTCAGCGTGGCTCGTCTGGAGAGGCTGGGGTGGGTGGGAACCCACGCCGGGCAAAGGCATCGTCGCCGCTCAGGTCCAGCCCATTTCTCGATCGGCCGACTCCCTTGCGAGTCTTTGCCATGGACTTCACACTCGATGACGCCGCCTAAAGCCTGCACAGCCCAATCAACTACGAGCAGCAGTTTGTCAACAGCCGTACATTCAGCATTGCACTGCTACCTCTCCGCTGGTGCCGTCCAGTGCTCACAGCGATTGCTGGATGCCACCTGAGCAGGAAGCAAGATCTGCCAGACCCTGCAGACGCCATTACTGCCCTGGCACCCATTGAAGTTCTTGCAGTTGATGCAGCGAGCAGTCAGGGGCGCCATATGTGCCAGTCAGGCATTCGTCCATCGTAGATCCACGGTGGTTCCAGGCGGTGAGTTCGTAACGGGCAAAACCCTGTCCAGCAGACAAGAAGGGGATGATTTATGAGGAATGGTCGAGAGAGGATCTGGGCAACAAGATTCAGGCAGTTGTGGCAGATGCTTTGAAAAAGCAGTTCTGAACGGGCATTACGCCTCAACCACCTCCAATAAATCCTCAACCCCACAATCAAACACCGTCACAGCACCTTGCCCGCCAACTCCAAGGAAAGTGCTGGCGCCGCCTTCTCAACTGCTTCAGCACGGCGCAGGCTTACCTTAGTTGATGATTTTGCGGGTATCAAGAATCGTTCTTCCGCAGGGTAAGTATGACTTTTGAGGTATTCGTTAAACCTTATAAAAACGGAGAGGGTGGGATTCGAACCCACGGAAGGTTTCCCTTCAAACGATTTCGAGTCGTTCGCTTTCGACCACTCAGCCA
Source organism: uncultured Cyanobium sp. (assembly GCA_964551845.1). Lineage (GTDB taxonomy): Bacteria > Cyanobacteriota > Cyanobacteriia > PCC-6307 > Cyanobiaceae > Cyanobium_A. Next base: position 8,333 of record CAZKER010000246.1, on the reverse strand, counting down.
CCTCTCCAAAGGCCCGCTGGGCCCTTGTCACTTTAAGGATCGGTCAGCCCAAGGCGGCTTGCAGGTATCCACTGGGGCCGCTGGCTGCCCAGGAGGTGGGCCAGCCCGGTGGGGTGGCACCACTGAGCCACATCCGCTTGGCACCAATGGCCTGGAGTTGGCGGCGCTCTCGGGCGGAAGGCGCAAAGCCCAGCCAGACGCCATCAATGCTGCCGCTCAGCTCGCCCAGCCTGCTGGGCTCAGGGTCGTCGTTGGTGTGCTGCTGCCAGGCCCAGAGCGCTTGGCGATCGGGCAACAGCAACCAGCGCCAGCGGCCCAGCTGCAGCTGCATGGCCCGGCTCTCAATTGCCAGCGGTGCGGCACTCAGCCCTGGGCTGACCAGCCGTTGACCGGGCTGAAACGGCAAACTCCCATCAGCACTGGCCAACACCAGGCCAGCCAGCCCCTGCCAGCAGCTCGGCTGCTCAGGCGCCAGGGGGTCGAGCAGCAGGGTCCAGTCGTAGCGCTGCACCCCCAGGCCCCGGGCCAGCTGGCTGGCCTGGCTGCAACTGAAGCCATCGCCTGAGCTGCTCACCAGCACCGCCCGGCCCTGGTGCCGCGCCACCAGCAGATCCAGCCGCCCCTGGTGCACCAGCAACAACTGATCGGCGCTCAGCATGCCGAACTGCACCACCACTACCAGCGCGAACAGGGCACCACCCAGCAGGCGCCAGCGCCGCGCCAAGGCAGGCCAAGCCAGAGCCAGCAGAGCCACACTCAACAGCAGCACCAGGCCTGGGGCGGGCCGGCCCAGTTGCCACTGGGCCATGGGCAGCGCTGCGAACACCTTGACCACCGCCACCAACACATTGGAAAGCCAGGCCACTGGCGCAGTGACCAGGGGCAGCAGCGGCGGCAGCAGCACTGCCAGGCAGGCCAGGGCCATCGCCCCGAGCGTGAGGGGTGTGAGCAAGGGGGCCACCACCAAATTGGCGGGCACCGCATAAAGGGGCACCACGCCGAAGTGCAGCAGCTGCAGAGGCAGGGTGTAGAGCGAGGCCGCCAGCGGCACCGCCGTGGCCACAGCCAACCAACCCGGCAGCCAGCGACGCAGGCCCAGCTCCAGCGGCCGGGCCGACACCACCAGCGCGGCGGTGGCCACAACGCTGAGCTGGAAGCCCACATCGAGCAGCCAGTCCGGCCGCGCCACCAGCAATACCAGAGCGCTGGCGGCCAGGATGCCCAATGGCCTGCCGCGATAGCCGCACTCCACCACCCCCAGGGCCAGGGCCCCCATCAGCACCGCCCTGAGCACTGAGGGCTGGGGGCCCGCCAACAGCACAAAAAGGCCCATCGCCGCCGCCGCCAAAGTGAGCCGCCCCAACCGCGGCAAGCGCGCGCCCAGGGGCAGCACCACACCCAGCAGCACCGAAAGGTGGAAGCCGGAAGCCGCCAGGGCATGGGAGAGCCCCGCTGCCCGAAAGGCCTCGCGCAGCTCCGCAGGCACGGGCACCACGGCGCTACCCAGCACCAGGGCTGCCAGCACGCTGCCGCTGTTTGGGCCGGCATGCTGCACCAGCGCCCGAGCCATGCGGCGGCGCAGATCTGCCACCGGCGTTGCCGGACGCTGCATCACCTCAAAATCCTGCACCTGCAGCTGGGTGAAGCTCCCCTGGCGCACCAGCCGCTCAGCCGGTGCGGCCAGCAGCGGATGGGGCGACACCTGGGGGCGCCGCAGACGGCCCTGCACCTGCAGGCGCCAACCCTGCTGCAGCGCCGGGCATTGGTCAAAGCGCAGTTCGGTGCGACCTACGGGCAGCTGCAGCAGGGCCCGGCAGGCACCAACACCACCCCTGGGCACCGGTCCGCCGCTGGGCACCGGATCACTGAGCAGGAAGCCCCGCAGCGTCAGCTCCAGCGGGCCAGCGGCTGCCTTGAGTTGAAGCACCGGATCACCGGCCGCCGGCTGGAGTGGTGTAAAGGCCAGCCAGCCCACCCGCAGCAGCAGCAGGGCCAGCAGCAGTCCCCACAACAGTGGCTTGAGCTGCGGCCTGGCTGAGCATGAAGCCGCCGCAACACCCCCACAACAGGCCACAGGCCACTCCGGCATCAACCCAGCCAGGGTTCCCACACGGGCTGGGTTCACTGGCTGGGATTAGTAGCTGGGGCTAAAAGCGGGGAATCTGCTGCAGCAGCTCGCAGAGCTCCCGGCTTGGCATCTCCTGACCCAGCAGCGGTGCCACCAGCTTGGCCAGCGGGCGCAGGCGACAGGGCCACACGGCCCGCTCACTCAGGCGCCCCAGCTGGAAGCTGCCGCCGGCCAGCACCACCACCAGCAAGGTGCGCTGCAACAGGCGCTTCATGCCGCCACGGGTCGCTTGACCTCGCTCAGCAGCGGAAAACCGAGGGCTTCGCGTTCGGCCAGCCAGGCCTCCGCCACCTGGCGGGCCAGGGTGCGGATGCGGCCGATCGTGGCGGTGCGCTCCGTCACAGAGATCACACCGCGGGCCTCCAGCAGGTTGAAGGTGTGGCTGCACTTGAGCACAAAATCGAGGGCTGGAGCGGGTAGCTGCTTGGCCACCAGATCTGCCGCCTCCGCCTCATAGATGGCAAACAGCTGCTTGAGCCGCTCGGGGTTGGAGGCCTCGAAGTTGTAGGTGCAGTGGCCTTTCTCAAACGGCAGCCAGATATCGCCATAGGAACGATTTCCATCCCAGGAGAGATCCCAGATGCTCTCCACATCCTGGAGATACATGGCCAGACGCTCCAGGCCGTAGGTGATCTCGATCGACACCGGCCTGCAATCGAGGCCACCGCACTGCTGGAAATAGGTGAACTGGGTGACCTCCATGCCATCGAGCCACACCTCCCAGCCCACACCCCAGGCACCCAGAGTCGGCGATTCCCAGTTGTCTTCAACGAAGCGGATGTCGTGCTCGCGGGCGCGGATGCCCAGCGCCTCGAGCGAGGCAAGGTAGGTCTCCTGGATGCCATCGGGGCTGGGCTTGATCAGCACCTGGTATTGGAAATAGTGCTGGGCCCGGTTGGGGTTATCGCCGTAGCGGCCGTCGGTGGGGCGGCGGCACGGCTCGGGGTAAGCCACGGCCCAGGGCTCGGGGCCGATCGCCCGCAGCACCGTGTGGGGGCTCATCGTGCCGGCGCCCTTCTCAGTGTCGTAGGGCTGCAGGATCAGGCAGCCCCGCTCAGCCCAGAAACGGTTCAGGGTCTGGATGATGTCCTGGAAATGCACAAGCCGCGGGCTGGATCGTGGCCCCATTGTCGATGGCGGCAGCCCCTCAGGCCACCAGCTCCAGCAGGCCCATCAGGCCACCAGCTAAGGGCCGATGCCGCACCGCACTGAAGCCAGCCCGCCGCGCCAGCTGCTGCTGCTCAGGGCCCGTGGGGAAGTGCTCCAAGCTCTCCTCTAGGTAGGCGTAATGCTCGGGAGTGCCGAACTGCTCAGCGGTAGGCACCACCAACCGGCGTAGATAAAAGCGCTGGAAGCTCGCCGCCGCCCCAGAAGGGCGATTGAAATCGAGCACCGCGGCGCGGCCGCCATCGCGCAACAGCCGCCGCAACTCCTGCAACCCGGCGCCTGGATCAGCCAGGTTGCGCAGGCCATAGGCGATCACGGCACCATCGCAACCGGCGCTCGCCAAGCCTGTGGCCAAGGCATCACCCTGCTGCCAGCTCACGGGCAGCCAGGGCTGAGCCGCCGCCCGCCGGGCCGCCACCACCAGGGGAGCAGCAGCAGCATCGAGGCCGAGCACAGAACCACCAGGCCGTACCCGGGAAGCAAGCACCAGGGCCAGATCACCGGTGCCGCAACAGAGATCCAGGAGGTGTTGGCCAGGCTGGGGCCTCAACCAAGCGACCGCCTGACGTTTCCAGAGGCGGTGCAAGCCCAAACTGAGCAGGTCGTTGAGCTGGTCGTAGCGGGGCGCTATCTGCTCGAACAGCTCTTGCACCGCCTGCGGATCACCGGGCCTAAAGCTGACCATCCCAGGGCAACACAATCGAATCGAGGCTGATGCCCGCATCGACTACAGGCGAAGGCAGCAGGCCGGGGCTGGTGAAGGTGAGCACCATCACGGTGGCCAGGCCCACGGCTGCTGAACACACCATGCAGCCAGCCAGCATCAATGAAAATTCGCGTCGATCGCTGGCGGCCTGCATCAACTGCAATGCCCAGGCCACCAGTGCCACCACTGACGCCACCATGCCGAGGGCAATCGCAGTGGATGCGGGTGGCGGGAGTACGGGAAGAGCGGAAAACAAGCGCGGACCGAACGAGCAGGAATGGCTTTTGAGCAATGTAACGAGGCTTAACAACTCGACGCGAGGGGCCGGATCGGCAACCCACGCAGAAGCAGCTCGGTTTTGATCTCCTCAACGCTGAGGATTCCATCGTGGAGCAAGGAGGCCAGCAGGGCCGCTGAGGCATGGCCACCAGCCGGACCTGGATCAAGGACCTCGGCGAGGTGGTCGATACAGCCGGCACCACCGGAGGCGATAACTGGCACCTCCACCGCATCGGCCACTGCCCGGGTGAGCTCCAGGGCGTAGCCCGCCTGGGTGCCATCACCATCCATGGAGGTGAGCAGGATCTCGCCGGCACCGAGGGCTACTACCTGCCGGGCCCAGGCCACCGCATCGAGGCCCGTGTTCTCGCGGCCCCCCTTTACAAACACATCCCACCCCCCGCCAGCTTTGGCGCGGGCATCGATGGCCACCACGATGCATTGGCAACCAAAGCGCTCAGCACCCCGGGCCACCAGCTCGGGATCGCGTACGGCCGAGGAGTTGAGGCTCACCTTGTCGGCACCGGCACGCAGCAGGGCGGTGATGCCCTCAACGCTGCTAATACCGCCGCCCACGGTGAAGGGAATGGTGACGGCTTCTGCAGTGCGCTGCACCAGTTCCACCAGGGTGCCGCGGCCCTGGTGGCTGGCGGCGATATCGAGAAAAACCAGCTCATCGGCCCCGGCGGAGCTGTAGCGGCAGGCCAGCTCCACCGGATCACCGGCGTCGCGCAGCCCAACAAAATTCACCCCTTTCACTACCCGGCCATCGGCCACGTCGAGACAGGGAATGATCCGCTTGGCAACCATGCAAGGAAGCTCCGTTGGGCACTGTTAGTGTTGCGCCACCTTCCAGTCGCGCCGGCCATGTCCCAGGCTGCCACCATCAACATCGGTTCGAAGGTGCGAATCACCCGGGTTCGGGACCGTATCTCCAACGAGATGGTTGATTCCCTGAAGGCCGATTCCACCGGCACCGTTACCGGCTTCCGCACGGTGGATGGCAAGGGCATCGGCGTAGTGGTGGAACTGAGCGGTGGTCAAATCGCCTGGTTTTTTGACGACGAACTCACCATCGCCTGAGGTCTAGGCCGTTGAGCAACAGCCCCAACCCCGAGGCTGCCAGCGGCGGCGGTGCCCGCCAGCTGCTCGGCATGAAGGGTGCCAGCGGCACCAGCAGCATCTGGAAAATCCGGCTGCAGCTGATGAAGCCGGTCACCTGGATACCCCTGATCTGGGGTGTCTTATGCGGCGCTGCAGCCTCAGGCAATTTCCACTGGACCCTGAGCGAGGTGGGTGCATCAGTCGCCTGCATGCTGATGAGCGGGCCACTGCTGGCCGGCTACACCCAAACGATCAACGACTACTACGACCGCGAAATCGACGCGATCAACGAGCCCTACCGGCCGATTCCCTCGGGAGCGATTCCCCTGGGGCAGGTGAAAGCCCAGATCTGGACCTTGCTGCTTGCTGGCTTGGGTGTGGCCTACGGCCTTGACCTCTGGGCTGGTCACAGCACGCCCGTACTTTTGCTGCTTGCCCTGGGTGGCTCCTTTGTGAGCTTCATCTACTCGGCGCCACCGCTAAAGCTCAAGCAAAACGGTTGGCTGGGCAATTACGCCCTTGGCGCCAGTTACATAGCCCTGCCCTGGTGGGCGGGACAGGCTCTTTTTGGCCAGCTCACCTGGACCACCGCCCTGCTCACCCTGGCCTATTCCCTGGCAGGCCTGGGCATCGCCGTGGTGAACGATTTCAAGAGCGTCGAGGGCGACCGGGCCATGGGTCTGCAATCACTGCCAGTGGCCTTCGGTATCGAGAAAGCCAGCTGGATCAGCGCCGGCATGATCGATGTGTTTCAGCTGGCGATGGTGGCCGTACTAATTGCCATTGGCCAACACTTCGCCGCGGTGCTGCTGGTGCTGCTGATCATTCCCCAGATCACCTTCCAGGACATCTGGCTGCTGCGCGATCCGGTCGCCTTCGACGTCAAATACCAGGCAAGCGCCCAGCCATTCCTGGTGCTCGGCATGCTCGTGACCGCGCTGGCCATCGGCCACAGCACCCTCGTTAGCTGAGGTGAACCGCCCCCCCACCGGGAAAGTTCAGCGGCCTCGCCGCACCAACCTGGTAAGGGCGGGGCTACTGGCAACACTGATTGGAGCTGGCGTGGCCTCTGGCCAGGCGGCCTTGGTGGCGGGCTTCGACAGCCTGCTGCCAGATGCCCGTGGCATCAACCACTTCAACCGACCAGGCACCCTCACCATCCTCTCGGCCGATGGCCAGGTGGTGCACAAGATCGGGCCGGTAACTCGCGAGAAGCTCACGCCCGAAACAATGCCGCCCTTGGTGCAGCAGGCTTTTATCGCCGCGGAAGATCGGCGCTTCTATCAGCACGACGGCATTGACCCTGTGGGTATCGGCCGAGCCATGGTGCGCAACCTCCGCAAGGGCTCGGTCGAGGAGGGGGCTAGCACGATCACCCAGCAGCTGGCCCGCACCGTATTTCTGAGTCAGGACCGCACCCTGATTCGCAAGCTCAAAGAGGCCGCCCTGGCAGGCAAGCTCGAGCGCCAGCTCAGCAAACCGCAGATCCTCACCGAATACCTCAACGTTGTTTATCTCGGCTCGAGCGCCTACGGCGTTGCCGACGCTGCCTGGGTGTACTTCACTAAAACTCCCGACCAGCTAACCCTCGCAGAAGCCGCCCTGATCGCAGGGCTGCCACCCGCCCCCTCCGTTTATTCGCCCCTGGTAAACCCCGACCTGGCCCTGGAACGGCGGGCTGTGGTGCTGCGCCGCATGCAGGAGGCGGGCTTCATCAGCGTCAGCGAGCAGCAGCAGGCCGAGGCTGCACCGCTGCAGCTCAAACCAGCCGAGCCCAAATATTGGGATAGCCGCGCTCCCTACTTCAGCAGCTGGGTGCAGCAGGAACTGCCGAAGGTGCTCAGCCCCGAGCAGCTCGAAGTGGGTGGGTTGACGGTGCGCAGCAGTGTCAATTTGGCCTGGCAGGAAAAAGCCCAGTCGGCGGTAAACAGCTATGCCACCGGCAGCATGCAGGGCGCCCTAGTGGCGATGGAGCCCGGCACCGGCCTGGTGCGGGCGATGGTGGGCGGCACTGAATTCAAAGACAGCCAGTTCAACCGGGCGGCCCAGGCCCTGCGCTCCCCCGGCTCCACCTTCAAGTTGTTTGTGTATCTCACGGCCCTGCAGCAGGGGATGCTGCCGGAGCGGCTGTTCCGCGATTCGGCCCGCTGCTTCGCCGGCTACTGCCCCAAGAACTTCGGCAACCGCTACCTGGGCTCAGTGTCGATGGTGGTGGCGCTGCAGAACTCGCTGAACACTGTGGCGGTGGGGCTGCTCAAGGAGCTGGGCTTCGACAAGGTGATCGCAACAGCCAAGAGCCTCGGCATCACCCGGGAGCTAGGGCGCTTCTACCCCCTGGCCCTCGGCGCCACCGAGCAGACCGTGGTGGACATGACCGCCGCCTACGCCGCCATCAATAACGGCGGCATCTACGTGAAACCAACGCCATTTGAAGAGATCCTCGGCCCCGATGGCGAGCTGCTTTGGAGCCGCCGGGTGGATGGCGACCAAGGGCGCCGGGCGGTTAACAGCGACATCGCCGCTCTGATGATGTGGATGCTGGAGCGGGCGGTGCAGTCGGGCACGGGCGGCGGCGCGGCGCTGCCGGATCGACCAGTGGCTGGCAAGACTGGCACCTCGGAGGGGGGCCGCGACTTGTGGTTTATCGGTTCAATCCCCCAGCTCACCACTGGGGTGTGGCTGGGCTACGACGACAGCCGCACCACCAAGAGCACCAGCGTGGTGGCCACCTACGCATGGCGAGCCTTTATGGCGCCGATCAGCAAGGACCTGCCGGTGCGCCAGTTTCCGCCCAAGCCGCAGCTTGCGGACACCTACAAGCCGGATAAGCAGCAACCAAAGCGCCGCAGCGAATCGGCGGCCAACTCAGAAAGCTGGCGCGAGCAAGCACCCCAGCCCCAGGATCTTGATCCCACCCCCAGCGTCTACGAGCGGCCCGAGGCACCTGCC
>CAZKER010000245.1:0-2344 GCA_964551845.1 uncultured Cyanobium sp. | reverse complement strand
GGCCAGTGGGTGGGCACGGTGCTGAACGCCACCACCCACCAGCAGCTGTGGGTGCCGGTGGGCTTCGCCCACGGCTTTCTCACCCTGAGCGAGCAGGCCGAGGTGCTCTACAAAACCACCGACTTCTGGAGCCGCGACTGCGAGCGCGCCATCCGCTGGGACGATCCGGATCTGGCGATTACCTGGCCAGTGGAGGCCTTAGCGGGGCGGCTGCCGCAGCTCTCCGAGAAGGATGCCGCGGCGCCGTTGCTGGGGGAGCTGGCCAACGGTGACCTGTTCAGCTGGAACCAGCCAGCCATGTTTGGAAGTCGGCTGGGCTGAGGATCAACAGCGGATTCACCGACTCCTGAAGGGCCAGCAAGTCGGCATCGCCACTCACGAGCACAGGGGTGGCTGCAGTCAGAGCCAGATCAAGGAAGACCTGATCATGGGGGTCTCGCACGCGGTGGGAGCTTGTGGGGATCGGTCCCGTCCAGCTTTCACACCACGGCAGCAGATCTTCCAGGAGGCGCTCTCGATCCGCTGGGTTCAGTCTGAATTTGGGATAGGCCAACACCCGTAACAGCTCTCGCACTGTGGGTTCAGCCACAACAGGAATCAACGCGCCGCGCTGCCAGCAAGGCCGCAACCAACTGAGCCGGCCATTGGCGAACAACAGCGCTGATAGCAACACGTTGGTGTCGAGCACTGCTCGGATCGGATCACGTCTCACGCCTGGCGGGCCCAGTTCACGGCATCGGCCACATCGGCTTCGCTGATCCCGAGCTCCGCCAGACGGGCACGCACCGCTGTGGCTCCACCGGGGTGGAGCGGCGTGAGCACGATGCAGCCGTTGTCGCAGGTGACGTCGTAGTAGTCGGCCTGGCCCGTCTGTTCCACCACGGCCTTGGGCAAGGTGAGCTGGTTTTTGCTGGTGCGCTTGGCGACAACCATGATTCCTGCGCTGGAAAGGAATCCTTACTCTAGGAGTTTCCTTGTTGCCGCTTGCCTGTTCCGCCCACAATGGCTTCGATGTTGACCCTGCCCCAGTGATGAAGGTGCTGCTCACCGGTGCTGCGGGCCAGCTGGGCCAGGCGCTGATCGCCTCAACGCCGCCGGAGGTGGAGCTCATCGCCTGCAGCCGGGCCGAGCTGGATCTGGCCGATCCCGCGGCTTGCCATGCGGCGGTTCGTGATCATCAGCCCGATTGGGTGCTGAATGCCGGCGCCTACACGGCGGTGGACAAGGCCGAAAGCGAGCCGGAGTTGGCCCATGCCGTGAATGCCGGCGCCCCCGGCGCCTTTGCTGAGGCCCTGGCCGAAATGGGCGGCCGGTTGCTGCAGGTGAGTACGGATTTCGTGTTCAACGGCGAGCAGGGCAGGCCCTACGAGCCGGACCAGGCGCTTGATCCCCTGGGGGTCTACGGGGCCACCAAGGCGGCGGGCGAGGCAGCTGCCCTGGCCTTGCCTGGCGCCCGGGTGCTGCGCACCAGTTGGGTGTACGGGCCGGTGGGCAAGAACTTCTGCCTCACGATGCTGCGGCTCCATGCCCTGAAGGCGGCGGCGGGGGACGCATTGGGGGTGGTGGCCGATCAGGTGGGCTGCCCCACGGCCACCCACACCCTGGCGGCGGCCTGCTGGCGGGCGATTGGGGCTGGGGCCGATTCAGTCGGTCCCAACGGCCCGCGCATCCTGCACTGGAGCGATGCCGGCGCCGCCAGCTGGTACGACTTCGCCGTGGCGATCGGCGAGCTGGGGGTGGAGCTGGGGCTGCTCGAGCGCGCCGCCCGCGTGGTGCCGATCACCACCGCCGACTACCCCACCCCCGCTCGCCGCCCCGGCTACTCCCTGCTTGACTGCACGACAAGCAGGGCTGCCCTGGGGCTGGAGCCGCAGCATTGGCGGGCGGCCCTTGCCCAGGTGCTGGACCCCGGCTGAGCGTTGGCTGCAGGGGCTGCGCCGGCCCGCCTGCGGAATGGCGGCCAGTGCTCTTTGGGAGTGTGGTGTTTGGGAGTGTCGGCAAATCTGTACAGGCCGTACAGTTTTGGACGCGTTCAGCTCATCCCCAGCCGGGGCCAGCGATCAACCGAGCCATTTCTGGGGAAGATCGGCAATGGCGCGGAACTCGGCCTACTTGGCCAGGCTCAAGGGGATGTTGGGGCTTTCCGGGTTCACGGTGATCGACTGCAGCTGGGGCCGCAGCACGAGATCCATGTCTTCCATGGGGATGGCCCCCAGCAGCACCTCGTTGCCCAGCACCATGGCGCCGGTGAAGCAGCGGCGGTTGGCGAAGCTCACCTCAATGGGGCCCATGTAGGGCACCGTTCGCCGGTGTCCATCGGCCAGGATCACCTCCCGCTGTTCCA
>CAZKER010000244.1:0-3369 GCA_964551845.1 uncultured Cyanobium sp. | reverse complement strand
AGGCACCGCCTGGGCCGCCCACGGCAACTACGGCGTCGAATACGACCTCAGCATCCCCCTGCGCAACGACACGACCAAGCCAGTGGCGCTGCAGCTGGCGCTGGAATCGCCGCTCAAGGGTGACGCCGCCAGCGGTGGCCTGCGCTTCCACAGCACTAGTGGCAGCCGACCGGTGATGTTCCGCGGCACGGTGGAGGTGACGGGCCTCGATGGCGCCACCCCGGGCAGTCGGCCCCTTGGCCGGCGCAGCTTCCATCTGGTGCAGCGTGCTGGTGAGCCCAGCCCCGCCTTCGGCACCATCAGCCTGGCGCCAGGGGCCAGCCGCCAGCTGCAGGTGCGGCTGATCTATCCGGCCGATGCCACCCCGCCCCAAGTGCTCAGCCTGTTGCCGCTCCCAGAGCAGCCTGTGAAACAATCCGAATCAACTCCAGCTAGTCGTCCGTGACGCCAGTCCGCAAGCGCAGGGTCTTCCCCTTCACCGCGATCGTCGGGCAGGAGGAGATGAAACTGGCCCTGCTACTCAACGTGATCGATCCGCGCATTGGCGGCGTGATGATCATGGGCGACCGGGGCACCGGCAAATCGACCACGATCCGGGCCCTGGCCGACCTGCTGCCCGAAATCGATGTGGTGGCGGGCGACCCCTACAACAGCTCACCCAGCGACCCAGATCTGCAGAGCACTGAGGTGCGTGCCCGCGCTGAGCAAGGCGAGGAGCTACCGGTGGAGCCCCGCCAGGTGCCGATGGTCGACCTACCCCTGGGCGCCACGGAAGATCGCCTCTGCGGCACGATCGACATCGAGAAAGCGCTCAGCGAGGGGGTGCGCGCTTTTGAACCCGGCCTGCTGGCCAAGGCCAACCGCGGCCTGCTCTACGTGGACGAGGTGAACCTGCTCGACGACCACCTGGTGGACGTTTTACTGGATTCGGCGGCATCGGGCTGGAACACGGTGGAGCGCGAGGGTGTGAGTGTGCGCCACCCGGCCCGCTTCGTGCTGATCGGCTCCGGCAACCCCGAGGAAGGGGAGCTGCGGCCCCAGCTGCTCGATCGCTTCGGCATGAGCGTGGAGGTGCGCACCGTGCGCAATCCAGAGCTGCGGGTACAGGTGGTGGATCAGCGCACTGCCTTCGACAGCGATCCAGACGGCTTCAACAATTCGGTGCAAACCACCCAGGACGCCCTGCAGGACAGAGTGATTGCGGCGCAGAAGCTACTGAATCAAGTGGCGATCGACGCCGACCTACGCATTCGCATCTCGGCGGTGTGCGGCGAGCTGGATGTGGATGGCCTGCGGGGCGACATCGTCACCAACCGGGCCGCCCGGGCCTTAGCCGCCTTCGAGGGTCGCACCGAGGTGGAGGAAAACGACGTAGCCCGGGTGGTGGCCTGCTGCTTGCGCCATCGCCTGCGCAAGGACCCTCTGGAAACGATCGACACAGGCGACCGGGTGGTCAAGGTGTTCTGCAAGGTGTTTGAGCGCTCAGACAGCAGCGATCGCAGCGCCTTCGAGCTGGCCCTGGCGGCCTAGTACCTATCCTCGGCATCGATCCCGGCCGGCTGGTGCCAGGGCGGCTCCGCCAAAAGCCACCCCGCTTCACACCGCTCCTCACCCAGCCTTGCCTCGCTTCAACCCGCTTGATCCAGGTTTCCGCGCCCGCCGCGAAGCCGTCGATGCGCTGTTCAAGCCCTGGACGCTGATCGGCGCATCAGGCTCCCATCTGGAAGCGCAGCTGATGACGCGCGCGGCCCTCACCGCTCAGTTGGATCGCATGCTCGGTAGCTGCGTCACCCCTGCGGAGGTGATGGATCTGGTCGAGAGCCGCAAGGAGCGTTGCCTGCTGATGCTGGTGGATTCGATCGCGCCCGACCATGGCGAGGCGCTGATCAACCAACTGCGCGTCCTGCCGCGCCCTCCGGCGGTGGTGCTGCTGCTCGAAAGCACGGCGTGGCTGCAGGTGAATGCCTACCCACTAGATCGCGTCGACGCCGTGGTCAAAACGCAGAGCTTCGGCAGTGGCGTGTTGATCGAAGCTCTCAAGGCAGTGAACCGGGGGCACCGCTACGTGGACCCAGCCCTACTCTCCGCCCTCAAGGCCAACAACCGCGGCAACCAGCCCCAGCTCACCCCAAGAGAGCAGCAAACCCTGGAGGAAATGGCCCAGGGCCTGACGAACCGGGAGATTGCGCAGCGCCTGGGCATCGCCGAAACCACCACACGCGAATACACCCGCTCGGTGCTGCAGAAGTTGAATGCACGTAATCGCACCATGGCGGTGGGCGCTGCGATGAAGCTGGGCCTGTTGTTGCAGCACAGCACGCAAGACGGGGCTGGGCGATGAAGCAGCCCTGATGCCAGCCATCAACCCCTGGCTGTATCTGCTGCTTCTCAGCACCGCCGTGGGGCTGGGTTTGCCGGCCGGTGCCCTCGTTGTTGGGGCTGGAGCCCTGTTCGGACCCTGGCTAGGGCTACTCACCGTGCTGATCGCACAAGCCATTGGCCTGCTGCTCAACTGGCGGCTGTGCCGTGGGCTGCTGCGGCCGAAAATGGAGCGCTGGCTGGCCCGAACGCCCAAGGCCAGGCTGCTGGAGCAGCTGATCGGGCAACCGGCCGGGCTGAAACTGCTGCTGCTGCTTCGGTTGGCGCTGATCCCGATGAATCTGGTGAATGCAGGCTGTGCCCTGGGGCCCACCCGGCTGCAGCCCTATGCATTGGCCTGCTTAGCCCTGATCCCACGGTTTGCCCTGATGGTGCTGGCAGGGGCCACTGGGGCTGAATCAATGCGGGGAAACCTGAGCCCACTGTCGTTGACGGCTCGCTGGGTGGCTGTAGCTGCCAGCGCAGCGGTGCTACTGCTCCTGGCCAGGCGGCTGCAGTTCAGGGATACCTGGAACAACACGCAAACCAGAAGCAGAAAGCCACCCCCCCATTCGGTGGGTACCAAGTACAGATAAAAACCATCATTCTGCGCGCACATACGCAGCAGGCCGCCGCGCCCACGCTGCGAGCCCCTCCCTAGCCGAGCACTGTCTTGCCATACGCCAGCAGCATCCAGATCGTCAACGACGCCAACAACGCGGCCTACGCCTTCCTGGCGGACAACGGCAACCTCTACCAGGGCCAGTGGAATGCCGAGGCGCAGCGCTGGGATCAGGGCCGGATCGTGCCGGGGGCCTTCGGGGCCCGGGATCTGCAGGCGCTGGTGGTGGACAACCTCTGGCCCAGCAGCGGAACCGCGGGGGACCAGAACGGCAACACCCCCGGCATCGTGCTGGCCTACCGGCTCGGCAGCGGCGCCAGCGCCCAGGTGGTGGCCAGCTTCGCGGCCTGGGGCCCTGACGGCAGCCTGAGCTGGTCGGAGCCGGTGGT
>CAZKER010000243.1:0-5195 GCA_964551845.1 uncultured Cyanobium sp. | reverse complement strand
TGGCCTGCAACACCTCTAACGCCCTCGCCCTTGATGTGGCAGTTGCGGAGGCCGGCGTTCCTGTGGTGGGCCTGATCGACAGCGTTGCCGCTGATCTCAACAGCGAGTGCGTGGGGGTGCTGGCAACTACCGCCACAGCAGCAAGCGGGGCATACCGGCGGGCAATTCATGCCTGCCGGCCCCACACCTCTGTGCTTGAGGTGGGCTGTCCCACCTTTGTGCCCTTGATCGAGGCCGGTGATCTCCATGCTCCAGCCCTTGTGGCGGAAGCCAGGGCATACGTGGAGCCCCTGCTCGCAGCGGGTGTCGACACGGTGGTGCTGGGCTGCACCCATTACCCGATGCTGCGCCCCTTGCTTACGGACCTGCTGCCTCCCCATGTGCGGCTTGTTGATCCAGCTGAATCGGCGGTACGTCGCCTCGGTCCCCTTTTGGCAAGCATGGGCGGCTTGCCTGAGGGCGAACTAGCTGCCGTGGAGGTGGTGTCCCCAGCCGAGCGCACCCGGGTCTGCGTCAGTGGGTCTGCAGATGCCTTCGCTGACGGGGCAAGCCGCTGGTTGGGCTACCGGCCAGCCGTTGAGCGGGTAGACCTGCGGTCGGTGGGGCAAGCCTTCTAGGATCACGCCACAGCGGAGGTGTTGTGGCAACGGTTGCAGAGCTGCTCCAGCCCGTAGAGGCCGATTTGGATGCCCTGCTGGCCGACCTGCGCAGCTTGATAGGTGCTGGCCATCCAATATTGCAAGCAGCCGCCGAACATCTGTTCGCTGCTGGTGGCAAGCGTTTGCGTCCAGGAATTGTGCTTTTGCTATCGAGGGCTGTGGCCCCCGATGGTGAGCTCGGCCCCCGCCACCGGCGCCTAGCGGAGATCACCGAGATGATCCACACCGCTTCGCTCGTCCACGACGATGTTGTTGATGAAGCTGCCACCCGCCGCGGCGTTGATACGGTCCACAGCCGCTTCAACCATCGGGTAGCGGTGCTAGCTGGTGATTTCCTCTTTGCTCAGGCCAGCTGGCACCTTGCCAATCTTGATGATCTCGAGGTGGTCAAGCTGCTGAGCCGGGTAATCATGGACCTGGCAGACGGCGAGGTTAAGCAGGGGCTTTTCCGCTACGACACCGGCCAGAGCTTCGAGACTTACCTCGAAAAGAGCTACTGCAAAACTGCTTCGCTGATTGCTAATAGCGCCCGAGCAGCTGGTGTGCTTACAGGTTTGCCAGGGTGCCAGCTCGATGACCTCTATCGTTTCGGCCGTCAGTTGGGACTGGCCTTCCAGGTCGTAGACGACATTCTCGATTTCACCAGTAGTGATCAGCAGCTCGGCAAGCCAGCAGCTAGTGACCTGGCCTCTGGGTATCTCACTGCCCCCGCTCTCTATGCCCTGCAAGAGCGCCCTGCCCTGGCTGGCTTGATTGAGCGGGAATTCTGTGAAGAGGGAGACCTCGAGCAAGCTTTAGAGCTGGTGCGGGGTTGCGAGGCTATTCCCCGCTCCCGGGCGCTAGCTGAGGGATTCGCCCAGGAAGCGGCTGAAGCTCTGGGGTGGTTAGCCCCCTCAGAACCGCGCAGCGCCCTGCGGGCCCTGCCAGATTTCGTGCTCAGTCGGCTTTACTAATACTTCTGAGGCTCTTACCAGCTCACATCTCTGAGTGACTTCAGGCGGGTCACTCCTGCTGGTATCTGTTGTGGACTTTCGCTTTCGCTCTTTGGGAGCAGGGCATACACGTGACAGCCCGCTGCCACGGCGGCTTGGATGCCGGCGGCTGAATCTTCGAAGGCCCAACACTCGCAAGGTTTGGTGCCAAGGCGTTCGGCCGCAAGCAGAAATGGATCAGGTGCCGGTTTACCAGCAGCTAGGGCTGGATCATCGCCATAGACCCGCTCCTGGATCAGTTTCAACCATTGATGAGGTGCAGCCTTGCGCCTCACCGCCTCCTGGGAGCTGCTGGTGACCAGGGCCATGGGGATCTGGCGGTCCTTGCAGGCCTGCACCAGCTCCGCGGCGCCATCCATGGCTGCAGCGGCTGGCACCAGTGCGTCGGCTATGGGTTGGCGCACGGCCAGTAGGGCGTCGCAGCCGGGGGAATTGGCTCCTACGGCGGCGATCCAGCGGCACACCAGGGCTGCGCAATCCAGCCGGCGCTGGCCGCGCAGGCTCAGCAGTTGTTCAGCACTGAGCTCGCAGCCGAAGTGGAGGGCTGCCTCAAGCCAGGCCCGGGCTTGTAATGGTTCGGTGTCGAGAAGCAGGCCGTCGAGATCGAACAGGCAGGCGGCAGGACCCATCAACCCAGTTTGCATCACGACGTCGCGTTACATGCCGGCGCAAGGCAGCTGCGGCTAAGGCGTGAGCTGGCTTGAATGGCTGCCAGCATCCGTCTTACTCTGCTCCATGCCTGATGCCATAACGGGCCCGACGATCGAATCGGTGCTCCAGGAGCAGCGGCTGTTTGCGCCGCCAGCTGAGCTGGCCGCCTCCGCCCGCATTGGCTCTCTGGATGCCTATCGAGCACTCTGTAGCAAGGCTGATAGTGACCCTGACGGCTTCTGGGGCGACCTGGCCCGTAGCCAGCTGCACTGGTTTGAACCCTTCGATTCGGTTCTGGATTGGAGCGACCCGCCCTTTGCCAAGTGGTTTGGGGGAGGCACCACCAACCTCTCCTTCAATTGCCTTGATCGCCACCTCGCTGGGCCCCGCGCTGACAAAACGGCCCTGATCTGGGAAGGGGAGCCAGGCGACAGCCTCAGCTTCACTTACCGCCAACTGCATGCCGAGGTGTGCAAGGCCGCTAATGCCCTTCGGGCCCTTGGCATTGGCAAGGGCGACCTGGTGGCCCTCTATATGCCGATGATCCCCGAGGCTGCTATCGCCATGCTGGCCTGTGCCCGCATCGGTGCACCCCACTCGGTGGTGTTCGGTGGCTTCTCGGCCGATGCCCTGCGCGATCGGCTGATCGATGGCCAGGTGAAGGCTGTGATCACAGCTGATGGCGGTTTCCGAAAGGACAAGCCGGTGCCTCTGAAGCCTGCGGTGGACGAAGCATTAGCGGCTAATGGAGGCGCACCCAGCGTTCAGCATGTGCTGGTGGTGCAGCGGATTAAGGGTGAATGCGCCATGGCTAGCGGCCGCGACCATTGGTGGCATCAGCTGGTCGATAGTCAAAGCGCCGAGTGCCCGGCTGAGCCGATGGCCAGCGAAGACCGCCTGTTTGTGCTCTACACCTCAGGCTCTACCGGCAAGCCCAAGGGGGTGGTCCACACCACCGCCGGTTACAACCTCTGGGCCCATCTCACCTTCCAGTGGATCTTCGACATCCGCGAAGATGACATCCACTGGTGCACCGCCGATGTGGGCTGGATCACCGGCCATAGCTACATCGTCTATGGCCCGCTTTCTAACGGTGCCACCACGGTGATGTACGAGGGTGCGCCCAGGCCGAGCAAGCCAGGTGCCTTCTGGGAGGTGATTCAGAAGCACCGCTGCACGATTTTCTACACCGCTCCAACGGCAATCCGTGCCTTCATGAAGGGAGGCCGCGCGGTGCCTGACCAATACGACATGAGCTCGTTGCGAATCCTGGGCACCGTTGGTGAGCCGATCAATCCCGAGGCCTGGATGTGGTATCGGGCGGTGATCGGTGGCGATCGCTGCCCTGTTGTTGACACCTGGTGGCAGACCGAGACCGGCGGCGTGATGATCAGCCCCCTGCCCGGCGCCACCCCCACCAAGCCGGGCTCTTGCACCCTGCCCCTGCCAGGTATCGTCGCCGATATCGTTGACATGGACGGCGTTTCCCAGCCGGCTGATGCCGGTGGCTACCTGGCGGTGCGTAGGCCTTGGCCGGGGATGATGCGCACCGTTCATGGCGATCCGGAGCGCTTCCGCAAGAGCTATTGGGAGGAGATCCGGCCCGCCGATGGCTCCTATTTGTATTTCGCCGGTGATGGTGCCCGCCGCGACGCTGACGGCTACTTCTGGGTGATGGGACGCGTTGATGACGTGATCAACGTGAGCGGCCACCGGCTCGGCACGATGGAAGTTGAGAGCGCCCTGGTGAGCCACCCGGCCGTGGCCGAGGCGGCGGTGGTGGGCCGGCCAGATGAGCTCAAGGGTGAAGGCATTGTGGCCTTTGTGACCCTGGAGACGGGCCGCAGCGGCGACGACGCGCTGATTGCCGAGCTGCGGGCCCATGTAGGCAAGGAGATCGGCCCGATCGCCAAGCCCGATGAGATTCGCTTCACCGATTCCCTGCCAAAAACCCGCAGCGGCAAAATCATGCGCCGCATCCTGCGGGCCCTGGCCTCCGGCCAAGAGGTGAGCGGCGATACCTCCACCCTGGAAGATCGTTCGGTACTCGATGCCCTAAGGGTCTAGGCCGTCCCAGCCATCAACTGTCGCTGCGATGCGATCCAGGGCCCGCTGTCTGGCTGGATCGTCAGCCCACTGGCCTAGCAGGTTTTGGCGCAAACCGGCGCTGGCGGGGGCAAGATGGTCGCCTGGTAGCTCCTTCAACCGGCTGGCATCGCCGGGTCGGCTCTGCAACACCCCGAGCAGCCGCTGGCTCTGGTCGATTTGGTCGCGATTGAATCGCACCAATAAATTATGGGATTGGAGATAGGTGCGAGCCACCTGATGCAGCGTTTCCTCCGGTGAAGGACTGAACTCGCTGCGGAAGTTGAACTGCTGACCAAGCTCCGCCAGCAGCGGCACGGAGCGCTCGGCGGAGAAGTTGTTGAAGCTCAGGGCCACCAGGCCGGCGGCGCCCCGGCCTCCATCAGGAGCCAGCAGGTGCAGCTTGCACCCCAGGCTGTGGCCCAGCCGCAGCGACACCTGGCCAGACTCTTCGCCCTCAACATCGGCGTCCCGCAACTGGCGGAACCTTCGCCAGGCTGTGTTGGCCTGGTCCTGGTGGTCAAAGCCGGGCACATAGCTCCAGGCCCGAATCCGCCAGCCCCGAACCGCGAGCGCCTCCAATAGTCGCCGGTAGCTGATCTGGGGAGTGGCCGCCAGGTAGCTGCCACCGATGAACTCGACCGTGCCGCGGTTGGCCCGCTTGCCATCTAATTGCCAAATATCACCGCGCTGCCGCCAGCCAACCATGCTCAGAGGGCCAGGCGCTGCAAGGCCGCCCGCGCTTCGTTGCGATGGGCCGAGCCATCCAGAAGGTTGTTAAACACGTGACGGATCACCCCTTCACCAT
>CAZKER010000242.1:0-14730 GCA_964551845.1 uncultured Cyanobium sp. | reverse complement strand
GTTGCAGGGCAGTGAGACGGCGAGCATTGACGCCCAGATCCGAATCCCCAAGACGGGACACCGAGCGGGCTTGCAACATGCCATGGTTCTGGTCTGCATAGAGCTCCAGATCGTCGACAAAGCCGAACAGGGCACTGCTGGCGGTGGCGTGGACGTAGCCCTCGCCCTGCTCCACCAGCTCGGTGCGGGGCATGGCCAGGATCACCGGCACCAGGTCCGCCAGGGCAGCATCGGGATTTGCCACAGTCCAATCAGCGCGGGCGCAGTGAGCGGGCGATGGGCAGGGAGCCAGGGCTCCCTGGTGAACACCCAGTTCCACCGGTACCGGCCCGACCAGGTGAAACAGGGCCAGGCTGATCATCAGAAAGCAGTGGTGAAGAAGGGCTGTCATCTCAGGCTCAGAGCTGGGAGGTGGAGGTAGGTGGTGCCAGGGCGGCACAGCAGGAGGCGGCGGCGACGGTCCATGGCGATTGATCGTGGCAGAACAACCCAGAAGGTCTCGTTCTATGTAGCTGTTAAACAAGCGGATGGTTTCCAGAGCTGATAAGTTGAATTCATGGTGAACAGTCCCCCGTAATTGCTGCGTTGCTCTCCTGCGGCCGCCGTGGCTGAAGATAACCGCTGTATCTGAACTCCGTGAACGCTTCGATTAAGGAGTGGTGGGGCATGCCCCATCGCGACATCCTTGCGGGCCTTGTGGTGGCCTTCGCGATGATCCCGGAGGCGATCGCCTTCTCGGGCATCGCTGGAGTGGATCCACGCGTGGGTCTCTTTGGCGCCTTTGTGCTCTCCATGTCGCTGGCGATCGTGGGCGGGCGCACCGCGATGATCACCTCCGCCACCGGCTCCACCGCCCTACTGATGACGGGTCTTGTGCAACAGGGAGACGGGCTCGGAGAGGGCTTGGGCCTGCAATACCTCCTGGCAGCGGGGTTACTCACCGGCATACTGCAAATCGTCTGGGGCTACCTACGCCTGGCCCACCAGATGCGCTTCGTGCCGCAGCCTGTGATGGCAGGCTTCGTGAACGCCCTGGCGATCCTGATTTTTCTGGCCCAAGTGCCGCAGCTGGGGCTTGATTTCTTCCACCCAGAGAAGATGACGATCACCGCCGTACAGCTACCCGCGGTGTGGGGACTTCTCGCTCTCACTCTGGCGATCATCTACCTGCTGCCTCGGCTCACCACCGTTGTGCCCTCAGCGTTGGTGGCAATCCTGATCAGCACAGGCCTCTCGATCCGCCTAGGGCTGGATGTGCCTACGGTTGCAACCCTTGGCACCCTGCCCAGCGGCCTGCCTCAATTCGGACTACCCCAGGTACCTTTCAGCCTGACCACCCTTGGACTGATCCTGCCCACCGCCCTGGCGATTTCGCTGGTGGGCCTGATGGAGACCTTCCTCACCCAGGACATCCTCGACGACCTCACCGACAGCACCAGCCACAAAAACGTTGAGGCACGCGGCCAGGGGATCGGCAACATCGTTAGCTCCCTGTTTGGTGGCATGGCCGGTTGCGCCCTAGTTGGCCAGTCGGTGATGAACGTTGGCTATGGCGGCCGCACCCGGCTATCGACGTTGACGTCTGGTGTGAGCCTGCTGGCAATGATTTTGCTGGCCAGCTCCTGGGTGAATCAGATCCCGATGGCCACCCTGGTGGGGGTGATGGTGATGATCGCCATCAATACCGCCAACTGGGACTCGATCCGCGCCATCCGCCGCATTCCCAAGAGCGACTCAGCCGTGATGCTGCTCACCGTGGTGATCACCGTCCTCACCCACAACCTGGCGGTGGGTCTGCTGGCCGGCGTGGCCCTGGCTGGAATCTTGTTTAGTCGCAAGGTGGCCAAGGTGATTGAGGTAAGCAGCGAACTTTTAAGCCCGGACCATCGGCTGTACCGGGTGCGAGGCCAGCTTTTCTTCGTGAGCACGATCTATTTCCGGCAGGGTTTTGATCTTCACGACCACCCAGCCCGTATCAGCATTGACATGGCTGAAGCCCACATATGGGACCAGAGCGGTGTGACAGCCCTTGATCAAGTGATCCGAAAAATGAAGTTAAAAGGCAGTTCCGTGGAGGTGCAAGATCTCAACGGCGACAGCGCCAACCTATTTGCTCGGATCGGCCTAGCCCCCGAAGCGGGCGGGCGAGGCCACTGCTGTTGAGCCTTTGGCCTCATGCTTTTTTAATTAGAGCTAGCCAGAGCGCTCGCTATCAACCACACCCGGCAGGATCAACTCCAACAAGGCGCCTCCCTCCGGCTGGTTGCTGGCCTGAATCCGACCACCATGGGTAACGGCTATCTGCTGCACGATCGACAAGCCCAGCCCACTACCGATCCGCTGACTGCGGGCCCGGGAGGGATCACCTCGGTAAAAACGTTCAAACAGATGGGCCAGGTCGTCTTCGCTGAGCCCGGGCCCTTGATCAGCCACGCTCAGCTGGCACCACTCACCCCGGCGATCGAGGCTGACTCGAACTACCCCACCGTCCGGGCTATATCGCAGGGCATTATCAAACAGGTTGAGCAGGGCCCGGTGCAGACGGGAATTGTCGCCGCAAAGCCTCAGCTGGCCTGGTGCATGAAGTTCGATACCGATCTGGCGTGGATCTGCCAGAGGGCGCACGCTGGACCACACCTGCTCCACCAGCTGGGGTAGATCCACCACCATGGCCCGCGAGCCCGTGCCTGGCAGGGTGTTTTCAAGGCGGGATAGTTCAAGCAGGTCTCCCACCAGCTCCTGGAGCCTTAACAATTCCCGCTGCAACCGCTCCACCAGACGGGCGTTCTGGCTGTTGACCTGGGCAGCCAGGCTGTCGCCCACCAACAGCAAGGCGGTGAGCGGGGTTTTCAACTCATGCGCCACATCACTAACCCAACGCTCCTGCTGTTCCAGCTGGGCATCCAAGGAGCGGCGACTCTGTAATTGCACCCCCAGCCAACCATCCCGACCAGGCACCACCATCACGTCCAGGTCATGGCCGCCGGAGTGCCATTCCAGCCGCTGAGGGCGATCCTGGCGGCGGGCAATGCGGATGCTGCTAGCCAAACCCGGATCGGGGCAGATTTCGCTGAAGGGCTGGCCGAGCAACAGCCTGCCGGCATCGAGCTGCAGGATTCTTTCCGCCCGTGGATTGATATGGCCGATCTGGCCCTGGCGATCCAGCAGGATCCAGCCGATGGCGGCGGAGTCCATCCAACTAAGCAGCTGCCTGGCCCGGGGCAGGGGGCGGTTCAGACCAGCCCGGCGACGCCAGGCAGCTAGCCCCAGGCAGGCAACCAGCCCCAAGCAGATCCCCAGAGCCAGGGCAAGAAGTAGCTCAAGATTCCTAGCCAAAGCGATAACCGAAGCCACGCACCGTGATCAGATGCAGCGGGGCCGAGGGGTTCGCCTCCAACTTTTCGCGCAGCCAGCGGATGTGAACATCAACTGTTTTACTGTCGCCGAAGTAGTCGATGCCCCAGAGCTGCTCCAACAACTGATCTCGGCTCCAGACTCGACGGGGATTTTGCATAAACAACTCCAGCAGCCGATACTCCTTGGGGGAGAGGTTCACCTCTAAACCGTCCCGCGTCACCCGACACTCCTCCTGGTAAAGGCAGAGGTTGGCGTGCTCAAGCACCTTGGCCCGGGAGGCCTGGCTGGAGGAACGCCGCAGCAGGGCCCGGCACCGGGCCACCAGCTCTCGCATACCAAAGGGCTTAACCAGGTAGTCGTCGGCACCAACCTCCAGGCCCAACACCCGATCGGTTTCGGTATCGCGGGCACTCACCACCAAAATCGGCGTCTGGTTGCTGTGTTGACGCAGCTGGCGACAAACATCAAGCCCGCCCAACCCGGGCAGCATCAAATCAAGCACCACCAGGGAAAATTCCTGGCCAGCGGGCGCCCGCTGCAGCATTTGTAGGGCATCGCGGCCATTGCCACAGGCCTGCACACTGAAACCCTCCAGCTCCAGGGCTTCGCGGATCGTCTCGCGGATCGTTTCGTCGTCTTCGACGACGAGCAAGGAAGGCTGCATCTCGCCATTCTCGCCGGCCACCTCAACCCCCCAGAACGTGGCTTCAACCACAGCGATATCCCTGGCCGCGAACCGTAGTGATCAAGCTGGGCTGGGCCGGGTCGTCCTCCAACTTGAGGCGCAGCCAGCGGATGTGCACATCGACAGTCTTGGGGTCGAGCTCTAGGGCCTCGTTTTCTCCCCACACCCGAGCCAGCAGCTCATCGCGACTCCAGATTCGGCGTGGATGATCGAGAAAAAAGTGAAGCAATCGAAATTCCCGCGGCGAGAGGGTTACCTCGGCACCATCGCGGCACACCCGGTGCTCCTCCACCAGCATCGACACACTGCCGCAGCGCAGGACGGTTGAACTCGCCGAGCCGAGCTGGTGGCGGCGCACCAGGGCACGGCAGCGGGCCAGACATTCCGCTAAGCCAAATGGACTGGGGAGCACGTCGTCGGCACCGTCCTCAAGTCCTCGCACCCGGTCGGACTCGGTGGCACCTGGGCAAAGCAGCAATACCGGTATTTGTATCCGAGCCGAACGCACCTGGCGGCATAGCTGACGGGCGGACTCGCCCAGGCTGCCATCGAGCACCAGCAATTCCCAGCTAGCGGGGAGAGTCAACTGAGTTGCCGCCTGCTCGACATCAAGGCATAAGGTCACTTTGTAGCCTTCCGCACCAAGGTGCTGACTCAGGCGGGTGGCTGCAGGGCAGTCGGAGTAAACCAGCAACAGCCGTATTGACGGCTGACTCATCGATGCTGGTTGCGCTGCTGGGGGAGATGGCTCACCACCAGCCGCCGCTGGCTGTCGATGTGCAGCCAGCCCTCATCGCGCAGTGCTCCAAGAATTCGGGTCACCGTGACCCGGGTGGTGCTGAGGGTGCTGGCCAGCTCCTGGTGGGTGAGTTTTACCTGGAGGCGCAGACCCTGCTCACAGGGCTGGCCGTAGTCGTTGGCAAGGAGCTCTAGGAAACCACGCACGCGATCTTCGATGCGGCGCAGGCCGAGCAGGGCCAACATGGCCTCACTTTGGCGGTAGCGAGAGGCCATGCCCTGGAGCAGGCCCATGGCCAGGTGGGGAGAACGCTGAATCTCGTCGCAGCTGACGCAAAGCAGGTCGCTGTCTACCAGGGTGTTGGCCGCGTAGGCCTCAACGTTGGTGAGGGGATCGCCGAAAGGTTCGTTGGGGCCAGCCAAGCCAAGCAGCAGTTCGTCGCCGTGAATGGAAATAGCGGTCAACTTGACCATGCCCCGCACAACCAGCCAAACGCTGCGCTTGAGCAGGGGAACCTGGCTCCCCGCAGCCAGGTGCACCAGGCTGCGCTTCTCGTAACTGGTCTCAAGTAGGTCGCGGAAGCTATCGCTACGACCCGGTTGAAGGGAGGGCGTAAACACCATCGCGGAGCAGGCCAGTGATCTGGAGCAACGCTATGGAACCCCTTGCGCTGCAAAGCAAAGACCTGGTAGTCCCGGGTTTAAGACCCGGTTAGGGCTGGGGCTGCTGTCAAGGGTGGCGGCGCACTTACCAACGAGCCGCGCAATAGCCACAGACTCTCGCCCTGCCGCCAGAACAACCAAAGGCGATCACCGTCTAGCAGGGAGCGACCGTGTAATTCAGCGAGGGCGAGGGGTGCAGCGCCGCTAGAGCTGACGGCGCGCAGGCTGATGTCTTCGGGCAGGGGGCCCAGGCCCGCAGCTGATTCCTGCTCCTGGCCACCATCCCAGAGATTTTGAAGGGCCCGGCCCTGGCCGGGAAGCAACCACCACTGGCGCCGCTGCAGGGCCACCAAAGCAGGGGAAACCTCCCTGGGCCTCCCGCCCATGGCCACCTGACGCGCCAAACGGAAAGCCTCGCCAGGCTGGGCTGGAAGGGGCGGTTGGGGAGCGGCGGCAACGGGCCTGCGACTGCGGTTCTCGGGCAAGGAGTCGCCGCGGAAAGCACCATTGGGCAGGGTCGAGGGTGGCGGTGGCGGCAGGCCGGCCAGGCCTTGCAGCGGAATCGTGGCCAGGGAGGTCGCTTGGCCCACGCCAGATGGGGTGCGGCTCCAGCTCAGCAAAGCGGCTGAATCATCGGTGAACACGGCACGGCGGCCGCGGCGGCCGTCCAAACCCGAATTGGGTAGAGCCAACAGCAGCAGCAACTGGCAGAACAGGGCAGCCAGCAGGGCCGGCCCCCAGCGCCGCAACATCGGCTCAGCCAGCCTTAGGTGTGGGGGCAGGAAGTTGGATTTCAAGGGTCAGGGGCAAGGAATCGAGCTGGCTCAACAGGCGGCGGACGTCTCCCCAGGGGGTGTCTGGGTCGGGCACGATCCGCAAGCGATTCGCCCGGCTGCGCAGCGCCGGAGCCGCAAGCAAGCGCCGCAGTTCGGCGGCAGCGATGGGCTGGTTCCAGAGCCTTAGGCCACCATCGGCGGCGAGATGGATGCTGATCACCCCCTGGGCCATGGGGCGCTGCAGCCTCACCTGGGGCAACAGCAGCAGGCCCATGGCCAAACCACATAGGGCGGTTGCCAGCACCGCATGAGAGAAAGGTTGCAGCAGCCAATATCTGTTCACCGCCGACCTCCGGGCCACTCAACCAGCACCGGCAAGCGCGAGTGCTGTTGCAACCAAGCAAAGGATGCGGCCACCTCAGCACTGGCGAGACCAGCAGAGGGCTGAAAACGCACAGCCACCACAGCTCGCGGGCGAGCCTGGAGTTGACGGATTAGGCCCTCATTGGCCTGGGGGACGCCGTTGAGAATCCAGCGTCCAGATGCCGAGCGGGCAACATTCAACACATCGCCAACCCCCGTGGCGGCTTCGGGGTGTAGCCGCGGCTTGGGTTGCAGCAACAAGCTCGGCAGCGCAGCAACCGCGAGCAATACGGTGATGGTGGTTGCCACCAGGGGCACCATGCCGAGCAATAGAGCTGGATCGCTCGCGGCTGGCTGGTTCATGAGGGGTTGGCGCAATGGCGCAGCTGCCAGCGGCGCAGCCCCTGGTTGAGCAACAGCAACGCCATCGCCACAAAAGTGATCTGCAGACCCAACAGGGTGGGAAGCAGCACATCGCCATAGCCCGCTAAGGGAGCCGAGGGCGGCAGCAGCAGCTGGGCTCCCAGTTGCTTCAGCACCGCCATTAAACCAGCCGTCGTACCGATTAGGCCCAGTAGTGGAGCCAACACCACTGCAGCCTGCAGTAAGGGCTCACCCCAAGCCATCTGGTTGTCACAGTCGTCAAGCAACTGGCGACGCAGCTCCAGCGAGGATGCCTCCGCTAACGCGACACGCAGTACTCGCCCGGAACGGCGACCACGAGCCCACCAGCGCCACCAAAAGGAGCAGCGATCAAACCCCACGGTGAAGACCGCCACCGACAGGAGCAGCAGGGGTAGTGCTACAGGACCGCAGGCCTTCCACAACATCAGGAAGGAAGCCATAGCTCATGCCAACTCTGGGGAGGTTATGCAACGGCAGCTGGGCCTGCCGGTATTCCCCTCACTTGACAGGAGCTAGAGGAAACCATGGCCTCAAAGCCTGCGAGACGTAGACCAGCGCTACCAAAACCGGCACCTCGATCAGGGGGCCGACGACACCGGCTAGGGCCTGCTGGGAGGTGACTCCCCAGACACTGATGCTTACAGCAATGGCCAACTCAAAGTTGTTGCCGGCAGCGGTGAAGGCCAGCGCCGAGGTGCGGCGGTAGTCGAGACCACTGCAGCGGCCTATAACAAAGGCCAGGCTCCACATCACCACAAAATACAGGAAAAGTGGAATGGCTATCCACAGCACTTGGATCGGATCAGATGTGATGGCCTGCCCCTGCAAGGCGAACATCACCACAATCGTGAACAGCAGGCCATAGAGGGCCCAAGGAGCAAGTCGTGGCAGAAAGTTGTTTTCATACCAGCGCACACCTTTCGTTCGCACACCGATGCGTCGGGTGAGGAAACCAGCCAGCAAAGGAACCCCCAAAAATACAATCACCGCCTTGGCGATCTCCCAAAGTGAAAAATTCACCACCTGACTATTAAGACCAAGCCAGCCAGGCAGGATCTGCAGGTAAAAGCTGCCAAGCAGGGCATAAGCGAGCACCTGAATTACCGAATTAATGGCCACCAACAAGGCAGCAGCCTCCCGATCCCCCTCCGCTAGATCAATCCAGATCAACACCATCGCAATGCACGGGGCAATACCAATCAGGATCAAACCGGTGCGGAATTCGGGCTGATCCGGCAAAAACAACCAAGCCAGGCAGAACATCAACAAGGGGCCCAAGCCCCAAACCAAGCCAAGAGCCAATCCCAGCAAGCGGCGGTCGCGGGCCACTCGAGCGAGCTCCCCGTAGCGAACCTTGGCCAGCACCGGGTACAACATCATAAATAGACCCAGCGCAATTGGCAGGGAGGTGTGGCCTACCTGCACGGTGCCAAGCAGCGCCTGAAGACCAGGAATCAAGCGACCGAGCAGCAGCCCGCTCGCCATTGCCAAAAGGATCCATACCGGCAACAGGCGATCCAGCAACGAGAGCCGGGCCAACACGGGCCGTGCAGATGTGGGGGTGCTCATTGACATGAGGATGCAGGCTTGCGGCACTGGGCGCTCAGCGTTCCCAACCAAACGCGCAACCGCTCAATCGCCTCGGCGCGCAGGCTGTAGTAAACCCAGCGCCCCTCCTCTCGGGCCTCAATCAAACCAGCCTCCCTCATCACCTTGAGATGGAAGGAGAGCTTCGATTGGGCCAGGCCAAGCTCGCTGGTGAGTTCACAGACGCAGCGTTCGCCGCCGCCCAGGGCGTCAATCACCTGGAGCCGCAGGGGATCTGCCATGGCTTTCAACAGGGCCCGAGCTTGGCTGGGCTCAAGCGCCGCAGGGTGAAGGAGAGCACTCATATACAAACTTTAATTGATCGATCAACTCGCGTTGATTTAAGGTCGCGCCATCCACTCTGCTCCCGGCCAGGCCTGCCCCATGAAAATCGGCATCAACGGTTTCGGCCGCATCGGCCGCCTGGTTTTTAGGGCCCTGTGGGGTCGCCCTGGAGTTGAGCTCGTACACGTCAACGACTGCGCCGGCGATGCCCACACCGCCGCCCACCTGCTCGCCTTCGACTCCGTACATGGCCGCTGGCAACAGGCGGTGCAAGGAAATTCGCGCGGCTTCTTCGTAGGTAGCCAGGCGGTGAGCTACACCCGGGAGAGCGATCCGACCGCCGTGCCATGGAGCGAAGCCGGCGTGGAGATGGTGCTGGAGTGCAGCGGCAAATTCAAGACCCCAGCAACGCTCCAGCCCTATTTCGACCAGGTGGGGCTCAAACGCGTGGTGGTGGCCTGCCCAGTGAAGGGTGAGATCGCCGGAGCCGAGGCCCTCAACGTTGTATTCGGCATCAACCACCAGCTTTACGACCCCGAGCAGCACCGTCTGCTCACGGCCGCCTCCTGCACTACAAACTGCCTGGCGCCCGTGGTGAAGGTTGTGCACGAGGGCTTTGGCATCAAGCACGGCTCCATCACAACCCTCCACGACGTCACCAACACCCAAGTAGTGGTGGATGGCTTCAAAAGCGACCTGCGCCGAGCCCGCTCCTGCATGCAGAGCCTGATCCCCACCACTACGGGGTCAGCCAAGGCGATCGGACTGATCTTCCCAGAGCTGCAGGGCAAGCTCAACGGCCACGCCGTGCGGGTGCCACTGCTGAATGCGTCGCTGACCGATGCGGTGTTTGAGCTGGAGCGCAGCGTGACTGTGGAAGAGGTGAATGGCGCCTTCGAAGCCGCTGCCAGCGGCGCCCTACGTGGCATCCTCGGCTATGAAACCAGACCGCTGGTGTCAGTCGATTACGTCAACGACGATCGCAGCGCCATCGTCGACGCCGCCTCAACGATGGTGGTGAACGGCACCCAGCTCAAGGTGTACGCCTGGTACGACAACGAGTGGGGCTACAGCTCACGCA
The DNA here is from genome assembly GCA_964551845.1 of uncultured Cyanobium sp. Taxonomy (GTDB): domain Bacteria; phylum Cyanobacteriota; class Cyanobacteriia; order PCC-6307; family Cyanobiaceae; genus Cyanobium_A. The sequence goes on along the minus strand of CAZKER010000242.1, from coordinate 4,790 downwards.
TGGCGGACTTGGTGAGCCATGTGGCCCTGATCGACGAGCGCTGAGCCAAAGCCATGACCCGCGCCCTTTCAGCCCTGCAGCAGTACGCCATCGTGACGGCCAATTACTGGGCTTTCACCCTCACCGATGGCGCCCTGCGCATGCTCGTGGTGTTCCACTTCCATGAGCTCGGCTACAGCACGCTCGAGATTGCATTTCTATTCCTCTTCTACGAATTCTTCGGCATCGTCACCAACCTCTACGGCGGCTGGCTTGGGGCGCGATTTGGGTTGCGGCTCACTCTCTGGAGCGGCACCTTAATGCAGGTGGCAGCGCTGCTAATGCTGATCCCAGTGGCCGACAGCTGGCCCAAGTGGTGGAGCGTGGCATACGTGATGGTGGCCCAGGCGATCAGTGGCATAGCCAAAGATCTCAACAAAATGAGTGCCAAGAGTGCCATCAAAACCGTGGTGCCGGAAACTCCGGAAGACCACAGCAAAGGTGAACATCAGCTTTTCAAGTGGGTAGCAATTCTCACCGGCTCCAAAAATGCCCTCAAGGGTGTGGGCTTTTTTCTTGGCGGAGTGTTGCTGACAACGGTCGGCTTTAACACCGCGGTAGCAGCGATGGCGGCCGGGTTGTTTTTGGCCTTCCTGGTGACCCTGGTGCTGCCGGCCGACATCGGCAGGATGAAACAGAAGCCGGGCTTCACGGCGCTGTTTTCCAAGAGCCGCGGCATCAACGTGTTGTCGCTGGCACGATTCTTCTTATTTGGTGCTCGCGACGTTTGGTTTGTGGTGGCCCTACCCGTGTTTCTACAGAGCGCCCTGGGGTGGCGCTTCTGGGAAGTGGGCGGCTTCATGGGCCTGTGGGTGATCGGCTACGGAATCGTGCAGGGGTCGGCACCGGCCTTGCGCAGAGCCTGGGGCCAGAACGCACCTCCAGGGGTGGCAGCTGTGGAGTTTTGGAGTGCGGTACTAACCGCTATCCCCGCCCTAATTGCAATTGCATTATGGCGTGAGGTTGGCCAGCCTGGGATCGCAGTAGTGGTGGGATTGGCTGTATTTGGCGTGGTATTTGCGATGAATTCCTCGATTCACAGTTACATGGTGCTGGCCTACACCGATGCTGAATCGGTGAGCCTTAATGTGGGTTTCTATTACATGGCAAATGCCGCAGGCCGCCTACTGGGCACTATTCTTTCTGGGGCTCTATTTCTGGCGGGTGGGTTGCAGGCCTGCCTTTGGAGCTCAGCCGTGCTGGTAGCTTTAGCTGCATTGGTGAGCACTCGCTTGCCAACGCCACCGCGGCAGGTTCCAGAAGTTACCTAATGCTGAAGGCTGCCAAGCTGGCTTAGGGATTTTTGCCTCAGGTCGACAGGTAAGCGCACGAAACCTAGCAGTTCAGCATCATCCTGGCCGGCTCCACTGAGAATATATGCAAGGCTAGTTTTGATAGCCGGCAGGTTGTCAGCCAAGCCTTTTCTAGGCACAAGCATCCAACTAAGATTAACAATTGGATATCCACTTAAAGGATCGGGACTGGAACCAAGCAATCGATTATCAAGCTCAATGCCTGACAGAGAAAGCGCTGCAGCCTTTATATCCAAACGAACAAACTCACCCTTACGATTTTGAAGGGCTGCAGACTGCAGAGGTGCACGCAAGAATGATGATTCAAGGTAGCCAATGCTGCCAGGAGTAGCCGCTAAGGCATTCGCCATGGCATCTGCTCCCTGCACTGGAGCGCCAGATGGCCAGGGAACAATTCGTCCAGATCCAGGACCTTGACGCCATATTGGACTTACGGCCGCAAGGGTAGCCGTGAAATGGGCAGTAGTGGCTGAAGCATCTCCCCGATGCAGAAGGGTAATAGGCTGATCCGAACAACCCAACTCGGAAAAATTGCGAATCTTGCCAAGGAATAATTCGACCAGCAGAGTCCGAGTTAATTGCAACTGACAATTCGGCTGGTTGTATGCAACAGCAATAGCTAATCCAGTGACAGGGAAAGCCAAAATCCCGTGGGGTAGCGCTTTTAACTCCTTCGCCGACGGGGAAATGTCCGTACCAGCAAACTGGATCTGCTGGGCAGCAAGGCGGGGTAAGCTAGGGGAAAGATCATCCAATTTCAGCTCAACATTTACTCCCTGGTGCACCGCAAGCTGATTGAACCAGCGATAATAAGCATTGGCAGTCTCGACACTACTTGTTCCCTCCAGTACAACTCCAGCACCGTCTTGCAAACCTGTACTAGTAAATCTAACGCAGCCGCAAACCAGAGCAACAAGACTAAAGGCACAGCAACGAATCAATATCTTCATTAAAGACTCCTAGCCAAAACGGCTTCCAGCGTAGAAGTGATATCAATCAAACCACTGGCAATCGGGTTGGAATATACAAACAACATAACAGCCGGCACAGGCGCAGATAACAACAAAATGATAGCCACCCACAGGGTTGTCCAAGCACCACTCTGTACCAGGAAAGACAACAGGGCGAGCGCAAGGTACATCACACCAATTGCAAGCACTAGCCGCACAGGAAAGGGCTGGGGCGCAGCGAGGGAAAGACGGCGTTCGCGGGCATCAATAAGGTCGAAGCCGAAATCACTTGCCTTACGGAAGTAGTTTACGGATTCAGGTGTTACCTCTATTGATTTTGCGGGAGAAGCATCCTTAGTGGACAAAAAATCTCTAAGACGATCAATCGATTCTTGAGTTACTTCACTACGAACACCACTACGCATCGTCAAGGCTTCATCCCTTGCAATTGACTCGCCATAATCATAGAGAAGCCTTCTTCCCTCAATACGCTGATCTGCAGGCAAAACAGACATAACCGCGCCGAGCTTATTAATAGTTACCACTTCTTGCGTAAGAGCACCACGCAGATTGGTGAATTGAAAAATCACATTAGACAACAGAAAAGCGGTGGTAAGCGTATAAAGCGAGCCCATAGGGCTAAGCAAAGCTGCCTGGATCTGAATATTGCCTCGCGCCTTCACCCAGCGAGCCAGAAGCAAAGCCACGAAGGTTAGAAACACAAAACCTAGGTAAAGAATTAGAACGCCAGTATTGAGCAAAATATCATCTAGCACTCTGGTGGCTGCCACTGCAAAAATAGAAATTGAATACATGAGAATCAATGGATAAATGCGCCGTCACGGCCCACTAAAAATGTGAGTTCAACGAAGTCACTGGCTTGATGCTGCTGAGCACTGAAGCGAAGCGGAAAGCCACCCAGATCCACTGGCCCCATGGTCTCCATGGTGGTTAGAAAACGCTCACGGGTGAGATTGGGCCCTGCGGCCTGAAGTGCACGAACAAGCATTGTTGCAGAGATATAACCCTCAAGGCTTGAGAAGCCGTAACGTGCATCACTGCGATTGCGACGGATTGTATTTTGATAATCACGCACAACAGGAACGCGGGGATTCCAAGGGAATGGCACCACCTGGCTCACGCCTACACCATGTCGATATTCAGGCGGTAGGGCCCGTGCCAGTGCATTACTTCCTACAAATGACACATTCATTACCTGGGCCTGATTACCTTGCCGGCGCAGGTTGGGAATGAAGCTAGCTACGGTGCCATAGGACGAAACCATCAGCACAGCATCGGGACGCGCTAGCGCAACCCGTCGAGCAGCCTCAAACGTGTCTGCGGAATTACGTTCAACCGTAACAGCCACTACTGGCTGTAGACGTCGAACCGCAAGGGCTTTGCGAGCCCCCTCTAAACCATCGCGACCAAAAGCATCGTTTTGATAAACGACGGCAATGGAGCGGCGCCCATAGCGCAGCAGATAACGAACTGTGGCCTCGATTTCCTGGTGATAACTAGCCCGTATATTGAACACCAAGGGTTTAATCGGTTGACGAATCAACTGGGCACCAGTGAGCGGAGCCACCAAGGGCACTCGATATCGATTAATCAAGGGCAATGAGGCTTTAACGGTGGCGGTACCTACATAGCCAAACAAACCAAAAACCTTGTCGGAGCGAATGAAGCGTTCAGTATTGCGCTTTGCCAGCTCGGGCTCGTAGCGGTCATCGCGATACACCATCACGATCTGACGTCCATGAACTCCCCCTTGGGCATTCACTTGATCAAATACCTGATGGGCGCCTTCGCGAAACTCACTGCCAAGCTGACCCGCAGGGCCACTAAAAGCAGCGGACTGGCCAATCAAAATTGACCGGGGGCTAACGCCTACTTCAGCCCGCAAGGGAGTTGGCGGCGTCGCAGCACCAACAAGCCAGCCAGCGAGAACAACGACGGCTGAACGCCGAGGCAAAAGGTAAACACTAAGCAAAAGAAAAGGGGCCTGCAAGGAATCCCTAGATTAAGCCTATTGATCAGATCCAGAGGATTCTGATTTCAACCGCCAATCTTGGCGACGGCTGCCTTGGAACGCTTCAGGATGTGACCCTTGAGGGGAACGTAGTCCAGCTCAGCTGCCATCTTCTGAGCATTGGATGAAAGGGGCCAAAGCAGGAACCTCCATAAAGCAAGCCAAAAAAAAGGCTCCTTACGGAGCCTTCACCTTCAAAATGTGTGAAGAAGGAAGGCTGAGTTCAGCGGCCAATCTGGCCAACGGCCTTCTTAGACGCAGAGAGAATGCTGCCTTTAAGTGGCACGAAATCGAGGCTGGAAGCCTGACTTTGGGCTGCAGGGCTTAGCAGGAACATCAGCGCCTGGCGGATCGCGGGGGCCTTGTCGCCGTTGCCGGTCTTGTAGGCCAGAATCCAGGTGAGAGTCGAAATCGGGTAGCTGTTGGCACCGGCGGGATTGGGCTCTTCGCCAGCCA
>CAZKER010000241.1:0-1950 GCA_964551845.1 uncultured Cyanobium sp. | reverse complement strand
TCCAGCACCTCGAGGATGCCGGTGCGGCTGGGGTTAAGGCCCACGTTCTGCACCGTGAGCTCTGCGCCTGGGGTGATGGCGCCTGCCACCAGCCAGAAGGCGGCGGAGCTGATGTCACCTGGCACCACCACCGCTTGACCTTTGAGCCTTTGCCCCGGGGTCAGGGTCACCACCGTGTTGCCCGCTCCGCCGACAGACAACTCGGCGCCGAAGGCCCGCAACATTCGCTCGCTGTGGTCGCGGCTCTGGGCCGGCTCGACCACGGTTGTGGGCCCCTCAGCGGTGAGGGCGGCCAGCAGGATTGCGCTCTTTACCTGGGCCGAGGCCACCGGGGTGTGAATTGTCGTGCCGCGCAGCGGTTGGCCCAGCACCGCCAGAGGCGCGAAGTTGCCGTCCATCCGGCCATTGATCTGGGCACCCATTTGGGCCAGGGGGGCGCCGACACGACGCATCGGCCTGCCCCGCAGGGAGCCGTCACCAGTGAGCACGAAGTGGCGGCTAACTCGGCCGGCCAGCAGCCCCAGCATCAGCCGCATCGTGGTGCCTGAGTTACCGCAATCGAGCACATCGGCAGGTTCCTGGAAGCCATCAAGGCCGGCGCCTTGCACGGTCACCGGCTGTCCCGCCTGGATCGGCGAAACCTCCACGCCCATAGCCCGCAGGCAGGCGGCCGTACTAAGCGGGTCCTCCGCAGGTAGTAGGCCCTCGATGCGGGTTTCTCCTTCAGCGATGGCACCGAACAGCAGGGCCCGGTGGGAAATTGATTTATCCCCGGGCACCTGCACGGTTCCCACCAGAGTGCCGCCGCCAGGCAGGCTGAGCGGGGCGGAATTAGCGGCGGAATGGGCCACGAAGCAGTGACGGCAGTGGGCCGATCCTATGGAGCACGCCGCTGCACTATTGATCCATATGCGTGCCAGTGGCATAGCGGACCGTGACCAGCGCCAATGGCGAGGGCGGAGCGCAGGCCGTATTCCACGTAGCGCTTGGCCTCGATCACGGCCTCCTGAAGGGATAGCCCGAGGGTCCGCTGGGCGGTGATCGCTGCCCCCAGTGTGCAGCCACTGCCGTGGGTGTGAGTGGTGCTAATTGGCGCGTGGCTGAGCCACTGGCCAGGGGCATGGCGCTGCAGCAGGTAGTCGCGGCCGCGCAGCTCCGCCCGGCCGCCGCCCTTGACCAGCACCGCTGCTGACCCCAGCTCCAGCAGCCTCTGCGCCGCTTGCTCAACCGCATGCTCCAGATCGGTAGCCGCCTCGATCGTCACGCCGCTGAGCAGCTGGGCTTCATGCAGGTTGGGTGTGAGCAGCTCGGCCTGTGGCAGCAGCAGCCGGTAGGCATCGATTGCGCTGGGCTCAAGCAGCACTGAACCTGCCCGCGACACCATCACCGGATCGATCAATTTCGGGATCGCCAGCGGCGCCAGGGCGGCAGCAGTGGCCTCGATTAGGCCGGCGTTGAGCAACATGCCGGTTTTAAGGGCCGCTACAGGCAGGTCAATTAGCACTGCGGCGATCTGGGCGCTCAGGGCCTCCGGCGGCAGAGCGTCCACGCGGCTGACACCTGTGGTGTTTTGGGCGGTAACGCAGCTGATGGCCGAGCAGCCGTACACCTTCATGGTCGTGAAGGTCTTGAGGTCGGCCTGGATGCCGGCGCCGCCGCTGGAATCACTGCCGCCGATTGTCAGGGCGATGGCGGGAGTAGTTGGCAAAGCAGCAGTTAACTCAAGCTGATGATCTCAGTAAAGTATCGACAGAGCCATTGCTTTGGCATGCATCGTTAATGGCTCGTATTCTTTATCAGGGCTGAGGTTGTAGTGTAGATATTCATTCTCACGACTGGCCCTTTCAATGTCTCGCCTCAATTTTCAATGTGTTGCTGCTGGCAGAATCGCGCTACATTTAAATGTGTCGTTAGCAATGGCTGCTGTTGTCGTGCTTTCGGCTAACGCTG
>CAZKER010000240.1:0-21994 GCA_964551845.1 uncultured Cyanobium sp. | reverse complement strand
GAAGGGCTGGGAGAGGAACTTCTCGATCTTGCGGGCCCGGTCCACGGTGCGGCGGTCATCCTCGGAGAGTTCGTCGAGACCAAGAATCGCGATGATGTCTTGGAGCTCCTTGTAGCGCTGCAGGGTGCTCTGTACAGAGCGGGCAGTGCGGTAGTGCTCATCGCCCACCACTGCTGGCTGGAGCATGGTGCTGGTGGAATCCAGAGGATCCACAGCCGGATAAATGCCCTTGGAAGCCAGGCCCCGGCTTAGCACGGTGGTGGCGTCTAGGTGAGCAAAGGTAGTGGCAGGCGCTGGGTCGGTAAGGTCGTCTGCGGGCACGTAGACGGCCTGGATCGAAGTGATCGAGCCTTCCAGGGTGGAGGTGATGCGCTCCTGCAGCATGCCCACGTCAGTGCCGAGGGTGGGCTGGTAACCCACAGCCGAAGGCATGCGGCCCAAGAGGGCTGACACCTCAGAACCGGCCTGCACGAAGCGGAAGATGTTGTCGACGAACAACAGCACGTCCTGCTTGTTGGCGTCGCGGAAATGCTCAGCCATGGTGAGAGCCGACAGACCCACGCGCATCCGGGCGCCTGGGGGCTCATTCATCTGGCCGTAGCAGAGGGCCACCTTCGACTTGGAGAGGTCGTCGGGGTTGATCACACCCGACTCCTTGAATTCCTCATAAAGGTCGTTGCCTTCGCGGGTGCGCTCGCCTACCCCGGCGAACACTGAAACGCCACCGTGCTCCTTAGCGATGTTGTTGATCAGCTCCTGGATCAACACTGTCTTGCCTACCCCGGCACCGCCGAACAGACCAACCTTGCCGCCTTGGCGGTAGGGAGCCAGCAGGTCGATCACTTTGATGCCGGTTTCAAACACCTTTGGCTTTGTTTCCAGCTCGGTGAGGCTGGGGGCGGCGCGGTGGATCGAAGCGGTTTCATTGGTAGTAACCGGACCCTGCTCGTCTACGGGCTCGCCGAGCACGTTGAAAATGCGGCCGAGGGTGGCTTCGCCCACTGGCACGGAGATTGGGGCGCCGGTATCGACTGCTTCCATGCCACGCACCAGACCGTCGGTGGTGCTCATTGCCACGGCGCGCACTCGGTGATCACCGAGCAGCTGCTGGACCTCAGCCGTGAGAGCGACCAATTGACCAGCGGAATTCGTGGCTTCAATGCGAAGCGCGTTGTAAATCTTGGGCAGCTTGCCGGCCGGGAATTCAACGTCTAAAACCGGGCCAATCACCTGCCGGACGGTGCCTTTGGTGCCGGTGGCGGTAGCAGCTGCCATAGGTAGGGAAATCTCAGGGAAGCGCAGGGGGAATCAGCCCGCCTGAAGCGGCGCAACCTTACCACTGCGTTAGGCGCTCCTGGTTCGCCAACGCCTGTACGCATAGGGCGGTTCGGTCACCCGCACAGCCAGGGGCTGGGCAGGGATGGGTGAAGCGGCATAAGTTGGCACTCATTGAGCTCGAGTGCTAAATCGCCGTTTCGGCCCACTCCAGTTCATTGTTCTGTGGCGTCTTTGGCGCCATGTCATTGCTGTCGCAATTCATCCATGGCTGCTGTTTCTCTCAGCGTCTCCACGGTTAAGCCCCTCGGAGATCGCATTTTCATCAAAGTGTCCGAATCGGAGGAGAAAACCGCCGGCGGCATCCTTCTGCCTGACACCGCCAAGGAAAAGCCCCAGGTGGGTGAGGTGGTGCAGATCGGTCCCGGCAAGCGCAATGACGACGGCAGCCGTCAGGCTCCCGAGGTCAGCATTGGCGACAAGGTGCTCTACAGCAAGTACGCCGGTACCGATATCAAGCTCGGCAGCGACGAGTTTGTGCTGCTTTCCGAGAAGGACATCCTCGCCATCGTCAACTGACGACTGGCTGCCCATTGATTTCGACCCAACCTCATAACGACATCGCCTTCCATGGCTAAGCGCATTATTTATAACGAGAACGCCCGCAGGGCCCTCGAAAAAGGCATCGACATTCTGGCTGAGGCCGTTGCTGTCACCCTTGGCCCCAAGGGCCGCAATGTGGTGCTTGAGAAGAAGTTTGGTGCTCCTCAGATCATCAATGATGGCGTCACCATCGCCAAGGAGATCGAACTCGAAGATCACATCGAGAACACCGGTGTAGCTCTGATTCGTCAGGCTGCTTCCAAGACCAACGATGCCGCCGGTGACGGCACAACGACCGCCACGGTCCTGGCCCACGCCATGGTCAAGGCCGGCCTGCGCAACGTGGCTGCGGGCGCGAACGCCATCACCCTCAAAAAGGGCATCGACAAAGCCTCCGACTTCCTCGTTGGCAAGATCAAGGAGCACGCCAAGCCGATCTCCGACTCCAGCGCCATCGCCCAAGTGGGCACCATCTCCGCCGGCAACGACGAAGAGGTGGGGCGCATGATCGCCGATGCCATGGACAAGGTCGGCAAGGAAGGCGTGATCTCCCTGGAAGAAGGGAAATCAATGACTACCGAGCTGGAGGTTACCGAAGGCATGCGCTTCGATAAGGGCTACATCTCGCCCTACTTCGCCACCGACACCGAGCGCATGGAAGCGGTGCTCGAGGAGCCCTACATCCTGCTCACCGATAAGAAAATCGGTCTGGTGCAGGATCTGGTGCCCGTGCTTGAGCAGATCGCTCGTACCGGCAAGCCCCTGCTGATCATTGCCGAGGACATCGAGAAAGAAGCCCTCGCCACCTTGGTTGTGAACCGTCTACGCGGCGTGCTCAACGTGGCTGCCGTCAAGGCCCCTGGTTTCGGCGATCGCCGCAAGGCCATGCTTGAGGACATTGCCGTTCTCACCAACGGTCAGTTGATCACCGAGGACGCCGGCCTCAAGCTGGAGAACGCCAAGCTGGAGATGCTGGGCACCGCCCGCCGTATCACCATCAATAAGGACACCACCACCATCGTTGCCGAAGGCAATGAGGCGGCGGTGAAGGCCCGCTGCGAGCAAATCCGCAAGCAGATGGACGAAACCGATTCCTCCTACGACAAGGAGAAGCTGCAGGAGCGTCTGGCCAAGCTGAGCGGCGGTGTGGCCGTGGTCAAGGTGGGTGCCGCCACCGAGACCGAGATGAAGGACAAGAAGCTGCGCCTGGAAGACGCCATCAACGCCACCAAGGCGGCCGTTGAAGAAGGCATCGTTCCTGGTGGTGGTACCACCCTGGCTCACCTGGCTCCCGCCCTTGAGGAGTGGGCTGCGGCCAACCTTTCCGGCGAAGAGCTGATCGGCGCCCACATCGTGGCCTCCGCCCTCACCGCTCCGCTGATGCGCATTGCCCAGAACGCTGGCGTCAATGGCGCTGTGGTTGCTGAGAACGTGCGCAACAAGCCCTTCAACGAGGGCTATAACGCCGCCACCGGTGAGTATGTCGACATGCTGGCTGCTGGCATCGTCGATCCCGCCAAGGTGACCCGCTCTGGTCTGCAGAATGCCGCTTCAATCGCAGGCATGGTGCTCACCACCGAGTGCATCGTGGCTGACATGCCTGACAAGAAAGACGCAGCTCCCGCCGGCGGCGGCATGGGCGGCGGCGACTTCGACTACTGATCCCCCAAAGGGATCCCAGTCGTTCCTGCTGTTCAAATCTGATCAATTGGGAGGGCTTCGGCCCTCCCTTTTTTGTGTACTAAACAGGCAGAGTTGACCAGCGCCCCATCAAAACGAGTTCAGGATTTAGCTGGCTTGAAGTTGAGAGCCACGCCGTTGTTGCAGTAACGCTTGCCGGTGGGCTTGGGACCGTCGTCGAAGACATGGCCCTGGTGGCCGCCGCAGCGCCGGCAATGATATTCAGTGCGGGGCACGATCAGCTTGAAATCCAGCTTGGTGGCGATCGCATTTGGCAGTGGTTGCCAGAAGCTGGGCCAGCCGGTGCCACTCTCGTATTTGGCCTTGGAGCTGAACAGAGGTAGGGCGCAGCCGGAGCACACAAAGGTGCCAAAGCGTTTTTCGCTGTTCAAGGGGCTCGAGAAGGGGCGCTCGGTGCCCTCCTGGCGCAGCACCTTGTAGGCCGCCGGGCTGAGCCGTTGTTTCCAGGCGGCTTCGCTGAGCTGCCAGGTGGGATCCTGGGCTTTGGAGGCCGCTTCGGCTCGGGAGGCGCCGGTGAAGAGGGCCCCCAGGCTGGATCCCAGGGCTACCAGCAGATTGCGGCGGGGCATCGACATCGGGGCCCTAGCTCAGCCAGCCGGCGCTGAGCACCACGGCCAGCCCCAGAAAGATGGCCAGCAGCGTCCAGCTGATGCGGTTGAGTGTGGCTTCGGCGCTGCGGGCGCTGGTGAACATGGACCCGCCGCTGGCAGCCAGGCCGCCCATGCCATCGCCCTTGGGGCTATGCAGCAGCACGCTGATGATCAGCAGTACGCCGCTGCCGATCCACACCCAAGACAAAACGGACGTGACCATGGGACCCCTTGGATAGGAGCAGGTTAGACGCCCAGAGTCTGAGGGATGCGACTGGATTCGGCTGCGGTGCCGGTTGCCAGGATTAGCGACTCACCGCTCATCGTTGCCGGCTTGGGCAGGCGCAAGATCTCCAGCAGGGTCGGTGCGATGTCGGCGAGGCCGCCTTGGTCCCGCAGCAACACGTTGGTGCCGTGGCCGGGCAGTTTGCGTTTCTCGCCCTCCACCAGAATTACCGGGACTGGGTTGGTGGTGTGGGCGGTCCAGGGCCGACCATCCGGACCCTCCATTACCTCGGCATTGCCGTGGTCGGCGGTGATCAGCAGCGTGCCTCCCATGCGGTTGGTGGCCTCCATCAGCCTCCCCACGCAGGTGTCGACAGTGGTGATGGCTTGAGTGGTGGCTTCCATTTTGCCGGTGTGCCCCACCATGTCCGGGTTGGCGTAGTTGATCACCACCAACGCATAAATGCCCTTCTGTATAGCTGCAATACAACTATCGGTCAGCTGGCCGGCAGACATTTCTGGAGATAGGTCGTAGGTGGCTACCCGCGGTGAGGGAACTAGGTGACGATCTTCCCCAGGGAAGGCCTGCTCAATGCCCCCATTCATGAAGTAGGTGACATGGGGATATTTTTCCGTTTCAGCGGTGCGGAACTGGCGCAGACCCGCACCAGATACAACCTGCCCAAGCAGTCCATCGAGAGATTCGGGTGGGAAGGCAACCGCCACGGGCAGGCCTTTTTCGTACTGGGTGAAGGTGACTACATCGAGGGGGGCTGGGCGTTCCCTGACGAAGTCGTCAAAGTCGGGCAAGACCAGGGAGCGGATCAACTGGCGAACCCGATCTGGCCGGAAGTTGAAGCACACCAAGCCGTCGCCGGCCTTGATCAGCCCCTCCGCCAACCGCAAGGGTTCGAGGAACTCATCGCCGATCTCTAGCGCGTAGGAGGCGTGGATGGCATTGACAGGGCTGAGCTCGGAGATCTCGCTCGGTTCGGTGTAGAGCCGATAGGCCTTTTCGGTGCGCTCCCAGCGGTTGTCGCGATCCATTGCCCAGTAACGGCCGCAGAGGGTGGCGATCCGGCCCACGCCGGCGCGGCTGATCTGCTCTTGAACCTGGGTGACAAAGCGGGGAGCACTGCTCGGGTCCGTGTCGCGGCCATCGGTGATTACGTGGATGCAGACATCCTTGAGACCTCGGCTGGCAGCCCAGTGCAACAACCCCCCTAGGTGGGTGATGTGACTGTGAACGCCACCGTCTGAGCAAAGGCCGATCAGGTGCATGGTGCCGCCCCTTAGAAGCAGGCCGTCAGCCAGGGCATTCAGCGCGGGGTTGGCGGCCAGGCTGCCGTCCTTGACGGCCTGGCTAATCCGCACCAGCTCCTGTCGAATGATCCGACCGGAGCCGATGGTGAGGTGCCCAACTTCGGAGTTGCCCATCTGGTTGTCCGGCAGGCCGACTGCGGCGCCGCTGGCTTCTATCAATGTGTGGGGATAAGCGTGCCAGAGGGCATCCATCACCGGCGTGCTGGCAGCACGAATGGCGTTGCGTTCGGAGCCGTGGGAGTAGCCCCAGCCATCCAGAATGGCGAGTACAACCGGAGCCATAGAAGAAGAAGCCCGGAAGGCCGATGCAGGGCCTGGAGCCAAAATGGATTGCTGCTGGGAGGGAATAGTTGTCACCCGTCACACCTAGCGGCGTTGAACCAACGCCTTCCACATCCAACTTACAGTGCAAATGTGCTGCGATCCCCACGATCTCAACGGGGTCAGCCTTTGGGCACACAGCCAACTAGCCCCGGCCGACCCGCTTGATTCCCTGATGCATCGGCTCGAACTGCTCTCGGCCCTGGATTTGGGCCGCACGCTTGACCGGCTCGCTTCCCAAGTGCTTGAAGGCGTCACCGACAGCCGCTCCTTAGTGCTCCTCGGCATACCTACCCGTGGGGTGGCGTTGGCAGAGGTTCTGGCCTCACGGCTGGCCGTATTGGCAGGCCATCCGATCGACCAGGGCAGTGTCGATCCCACCTTTCATCGAGATGACCTCGAGCGGGTCGGCACCCGGCTGGGCCAGCCCACAGAGTTGCCCGTGGCGCTGGATGGGCGTCAGGTGGTGTTGGTGGATGACGTGATCTTTACGGGACGCACCGTGCGGGCGGCCATAGAAGCCCTGCAGGCTTGGGGAAGGCCGAAGCGGGTCAGCCTGCTGGCCATGGTGGATCGCGGTCACCGGGAGCTGCCGATCCAGCCTGATTTCTGTGGGCGTGTGGTGCCAACCAGTCGCCAAGAATCAATCCAGCTCTGCCTGCAGGCGATCGATGGCGAGGAGGGAGTCTTTCTGCTGCGGCCGGAGCCCTAGCGAGAGCCAGGCAAGCGATCAGGCAGGCGTCAGCTCATCGGAGCGGAAATGGGCCCGGAATTTGCCGAAAGCCACTATCACCGGCAGGGTTGGGCTGATCACCCGGCCTTTCCACTCGTTGAGCACGGTGACCACCTCACCTTGCTGACCCTTCAGGTCGAAGGCGACTCCGCGGTGCTGAGGATGGTGGTAAACAACCACGCTCTGGGAGACCTGAACCTGATCACCTGGCTGCATGGCTCCATGCTTCATCGCGCGGCTAATCCTGTCACGCGCCAATCACCGCCGGGTAGATCGGCGCTTGCAGGCCGTCTCTGGACCGGCTTCCACTACTTGGCCGCCCAAGGACCGACAGGCCTCCTGGAACGCGGACCACTCGTCCATACCCTGGGCAATCCGCTGGCGCACCTGGGCATCGAGTTGGGCGGAGGGCACGGTGTGGGGTAGCTGGCCGTGGGCGTCGTGTTCGCGCTCCTGGGGCGCCAATCCTTCGATTCCCTTCTGAACCTTGGCTTGTAGGCCGCGGCTCTGGGTTCTCCACCAGGGATGGTCGATGCGGGTGAGGGCCTCGAGGGCTTCCCACCAGCGCTTTTGATCGGTGAGACTTTTTGCGCGCTCCAACTGCAGCCGGTTTCGAGTCCAGTTTTCGCTGAGCTTGTCGCCCAGGCTGTCGCCATCGGCCCGATGGTCATCACCCATCACAGCCAGGATCTTCAGGGCTGCAGGCAGGTCGCCCTCCTGGAAGCGGGCTATGGCGCGCTGTTGCAGGTTTTGCTGCCAGACCAGCAGCCGTTCACGGTCGGCTTCGCTTCCGGCCAGGGAGTTCACCAGTTGCAGTTGCAACTGCAGGGCCTCGCTCCAGCGTTCTTGCTGCCAGAGCTGGGCCGCTTTAAGGCGCCGGCAGCTGCCCTGTTCGGCCGGGGCCTTTCCCCCCAGCCAGCGCAGGGCTTCGAGCTGCTCGCTGTAGCGCAGGCAGGCTTCCAGATCACCGCTCCTGGCCGCCTGCTCCAACTTTTGGGGCAACTGCTGCTCCCACCAGTAGGTCGCCCCAATGCCGCAGGCCACTAAACCCAGGGTGAGACCCAGCCAGAAACGGGGCAGCCTGTGGCGGCGCAGGGCCAAGGCGAAGAGAAAATATTTAAACCAGTCTCATCGACGTTCCGGCCGAGATGACACCACCGGGGGCAGCGCTTGCGGCGTCCACCTAAACCTGCGGTGCATTACTCCTCAGCGCACTGGGCCCAGCAGTTGGGCGGGGCTGAGGCGACCGCTGCGTAGGTCTGTGACCTCCAGCACCAGCTGGCCCTGCCCATTCACCGCAAAGGACAACCGCAGACAGTCTTCGCCCGGCTGCCCTGGTTGGTCCAAGGCCAGATCCGGGGGCTGCTGGCTCCAGGGCACCACGCGGGCCTCCCCGGCCGGTCGCGGCCTCAGCACCGGTAGCCCGGCCTCAAACACCACCTCGCTGCGCCGCTCGTTGTCTGGTTCCCCCAGCACCAGCTCCAGACTTCGCTGATTGGGGCTGCTGCAGGCGAGCACTATTTCCAGGGGCCGCTCACTTGGCCAGGTCTGCCCCGCCACAAACAGCGGTTGCCAGTGGTGGCGGCTGGAGCGCTGATCCCAGCAGCGCACGCAGATTCCATGGTTCAGCACATCGCGCACCCGCACCCCCGGCGTGAGGGCTAGGGCTCCCAGCGCCACGGCCTCTACCGGCCAGCTTTCACGCAGGGGAATGCCACCGCAGCGCTCCTGCAGCCATTGGCGAATCAGGGGCATGCGGCTGCTGCCACCCACCGGCAGCAGGGCGGTGATCTGGTTTAGGGCCAGGCCGTCGCGGCGGGCTCCCGCCAGCACGATTTCCAATAGATCATCTAGTTGGTCCAGCAAGCCCCGCTCCACCAGCAGGGAATTGAGGCGGCTGCGGCTCAGCCGCAGGGGTTGGGGCGGCAGGCCCGGTGGACTCCAGAAGGCCAAGGCCTCCTCCACGCTGCTGAGCTGGCATTTGAGCGATTCGGCTGCCTCGAGCAGGGCTCCATCGAGGGTTGCTCCGGGACAGAGGTAGGCGGCTATCCAGCGATCCAGATCCCTGCCCCCCAGTGCAATACCTGCCTTCCCGATCACCCGGGCGCAGCGCAGTGCTTGACGACTTGAACCCAGATCCCGGCCGGCGAAGCGCAGCAGCTGGGCCATGGGCGCCGGTCGACCCTCGCCACCCTCCAGGGCCACCAGGGAAAGGTCGATGGTGCCTCCACCCAGGTCCACCACCAGCACCGTGCTGCCGGCGGGTAACCCCGCACCAATGGCTGCGGCGGTGGGCTCGTCCACCAGGGCGAGCTCGGGCACCTCCAGGTCCCGGCACACCTCCTGCAGCCATTGGCGGTAGCGGGGGTAGCTGTCAATGGGAGCGGTTAGCACCAGCCGCTCGGGCTCAAGCCCTGGCGGCAGGGCAGCCCAGAGCTGACGCAGCAGCAGGGCTCCGGCCTGTTCAGGCCGCAGTGGCAGGGAGGTCGGTGGTTCTTGCTCCTGGTAGGGGAGCGCGCCGATATGTCGTTTGAAGTCTCGGTGCAGCTGGGGGCTATCGCTGTGGGACAGGCCCGCCTCCAGCACTTGGCGTCCGATCAGGGGCCTGGGCATGCCCTGATCGCTGAGCCACAGCAGGGTTGGCACCACGACCGGTTCGCTGTTGCTGTACGGCGGCAGGGCCAACAGCTGCGCCGCGGAGTCGGGCGCTTGGTAGGCCACCACCGTGGTGCTGCTGCCTAGATCAATCGCCAGCGTGCCCCGCATTACTCCCTTCTAAACGGGGGATTGCCGCTACTGACCTAGATTGAGCTGATTGCAAGGGTGCCCATGCAGAGCGGTATTGACGTCAACCCCAAGGAACTGGCCCAGCGGGCCGAAAGCCTGATCCGCCACTCCAGCAACCGATATCTCACCACGGTGAAGATTGCCTTTCGCGCCAAGCAGCGCCGTTTCGATGATTTCGATGGCTTGCTCGACGATTCGATGATCAAACCCGTGCAGCGGGCCATCATCGAAATGAGCGACGAACAGGACCAGCCCGATCTGCTGCCCGGCTGATTTGGCGGATGCAGATTCAAGAAGGTGAGGGGTGGAGGTGGCTGGTTGATCCAGCCCGCCATCCCTTTTCTGTATTGATAGGTGGCCAGGGCTGGGCCTCCGAGCTCACAGCCGAGGAAGCCCAGCGGCTGGGGCAGGGTTTGTTGCAACTGGTGCAAGAGCACCGTGCCCTGGCTAGTCAGTTGATGCCAGAAGAGTCGATCAGCCTCGAGCTTGAGCGCGGCCCGGTGTGGATTGCCTTGGAAGGCGATCGCCACGCCTGGACGCTGCGGTTTGTGCTCACGCCTTTGGCGGATTGCCGCGCCATTGAGGGCAGCTGGTTGCCTGGGGCGAGCGCGGCCTTGGTAGCGGCCCTGGGCAATGGGGCTGGCAGCTAGGGCGTGTGGGCATGCCAGCACGGTTGCAGCTGAGACCCGGCAGCATTGGGGCCTGATTAGTAGTGCTGATCTCCGCTCTTTTCCAGCGCACCCCCCAGTTCGGTCTTGGTTTTGCCCAGCTTTTCCGCAGGTAAGCAGTTCAGATGGGGCCTGGCCGCTGGTGCCTGGGGAGAAGCACGCCGCCATGCCCTTTCCCCTTGACAGCGCCTGCTCCGGCGTCACCGATTGCCACAAAGCCTAGGGGCCTAAGGCAGATGCCCTGGCATGGCTGGGTTCTCAGCCTGGGAGTCGGGTCGGGAACGTTGTGTGGGGCCATTTGACGGGACCGGCTGGATGTGGAGAACTGGTGCCAGGTCCGGCCTCTGTCTCTCGTGGAAATCCAATCTCCCGCTTTAGCTCAAGCCCCCGTGGAGGGGGAAGGCTTGACGGTGAGCTTCCGCGCCGAGGTGCCCGAGGCTCTGCTGGCCTCGATGCGTGGCTTTATCGAGCAGCATCCCAACTGGGATCAGTACCGCTTGTTTCAAGCGGCGCTGGCTGGTTTTCTGGTGCAGAACGGGCTTGGCGACCGTGAGGTCACTCGCTGCTACCTGGCCAACCTCTTCCCCGCCCAGGGGAGCTTTAGGCAGCCGTGAGCCGGCCTCGGTCCTCTTTGCCGAACAGCTGCTGGTAGGCGGCTGTCAGGGTGCAGGCCGCTACTGGCAACGCCACCACCAGTCCGACCAACAGCACCAAGAAACCGGCTAGCACCATCGCCAGCAGCACCAGGGTCAAGCCAAGAGCCTGGAGCCAGTGGGGATCGGTGGCCGCCCGGCCGCTAAGGAATGCAGCCAGGGGGTTCAGCCCTCCGATCAAGGCGAGCGGCAGGCTGAGGATCTGATCGGCGCTCAAATACACAACGGCTGCCAAACCCGCCACTAGTGGTAGTGGCGCCAAGAGGGGCTGGATCAGGGTGAGCAACCAGGAGCTTGCCTGGGCCAGGCGCACTATCAGAGCCAGCACAACAAGAATCAGCACCAGGCTGCCAAGGCAGCGCAGCATCGCTCTGCCGTCGACCCGAATCAGCTCTCCCAGTCTGGGTTGGCCTTGATTGAGGGCTAGTTGAGCCCCCCGCATCAACCCCACTACCAGCCATAGGCCGGTCAGGGCGTAGAGGATCCAGGCGCCCCCCGCCAGGGCGATAGCGATGGGGTCAGGCTTGCCCACCAGCGACAACACCAGGCCGCTCTCGTAGCGATAAAGAAGCTGGGAAATTAAATTGGCACTGCCGCTAAGCAGGGTGAACCCCATCAGCACCCAGGGGCAGTGGCTGAAGGCCGCCCAGCCCTGTTCGACGGCGCTGCGGATGGCCAGGGGGGGCTTGGGGCTGATCTGGGCCTGCTTGCTCATGGCGTCTCCAGCAGGGCCAGTAGTCGCTCGGCACTGCTGGGCTCAACCGGCAGGATCGATAGGCGGTTGCCCCGCTTCACCACCCCCAGCTGTTCGGGGCTGAAGTTGTCCCGCAGGTCGTCCAGGCTGAGTAGCTGCCGGAAGTGGCGCAAATAGCGCAGGCGCACGCAGTCCCAGCGGGGCTTGTCTTGGTTGGCGGCGGGATCGAAATATTTGGAGCTGGGATCAAATTGACTCGGGTCGATTATCTGGGTTTCAACCACCTCCATCAGGCCCACAATGCCAGGTGGTTTGGTATTGGAGTGGTAGAAAAAAGCCGTGTCGCCAATTTGCATGGTCCGCATAAAGTTGCGGGCCTGGTAGTTGCGAATCCCATCCCATAGGGTGCTGCCCTCCCGCTGTAGATGGTCGATCCCGTAGACATCGGGCTCGCTTTTCATCAACCAATACGCCATGGCCTGCGGCGGTCAGCTCCTGCGCAGATGTTAGGAGCCAGGACGCGTAACGCTCTTACAGCGAGGTAACCAGCTGGCGGAAGTGATCACCACGGGCCTCGAAATCGCTGTATTGGTCAAAGCTGGCGCAGGCCGGCGAGAGCAGCACCGCTCGGCAGCGATTGCTGCGGGCCAGATGGGCGGCCAAGGGCACGGCTTCGCTCAAGCTGTCGCAGCAGTGCACAGCTCCGCTGAAGCTCGCTTGGCTTAGTCGTTGTTGAAATTCAGCTTGGGCTGCTCCGTAGAGCAATACCGCCGCGGCTTTCTGCTGCAGGGCTGCCAGCCAGCCA
Source organism: uncultured Cyanobium sp. (assembly GCA_964551845.1). Lineage (GTDB taxonomy): Bacteria > Cyanobacteriota > Cyanobacteriia > PCC-6307 > Cyanobiaceae > Cyanobium_A. The sequence continues at coordinate 9,616 of CAZKER010000240.1, read as the reverse complement.
CTGGGATCACCTTGCTTTGATTCACCACCGGCGAGCACAACCAGCGGACCATCCAGGGCATGCAGCGCCACTTCGGCGGCGTCGTAGTTGGTGGCCTTGCTGTCGTTGTAGTAGGTGATGCCTTGCTGCTCGCGGATGCGCTCGAGCCGGTGGGGTACGCCGGCAAAGGCGCGGAAGGCCTGCTCCATTTGGGCACCGCTCAGGCCAGCTTCCAGTCCGGCCGCTGCGGCCAGCAGCATGTTCTGGCGGTTGTGGGCACCGGGCATGGCCAGGCAGTCCGCGGCCATCAGTGGTTGGGCTGGGGCTTGGTTTTCGGGCTGGGTGGCCTGCCACACCTGGCCGGCTTCGATCCAGAGACTGGGATTAATAGTGGAGGGGAGGATTTCTCTCCGGCCAGCGGTCACCCAGGTGGCCCGCTGCCAGCTCGCGGCATGGGTGCGCAGATCGGCGTCATCTGCGTTGAGGATGCGCACCGTGGAGCGATCCAGCAGGCTGCGTTTGATGGCCCGGTAGGTCTCAATGGTGCCGTGGCGCTCGAGATGATCGGGGGTCAAGGTGGTCCAAATGCCCACCCGAGGTGTCACTTGGGGGGCTGCTTCGATTTGATAGCTGCTGAGCTCCATCACAAGCCAGTCGGGCTGGGGAGCACCGCGCTCAAGTTGCGCCAGCACAAGCTCGGCCCCGGAGAAGCCCACGTTGCCCCCCATAGGAGCATCGAGCCCGCCGTGCCGCAGAAGGTGGCTCACTAGATGGGTGACGGTGGTTTTGCCGTTAGTGCCGGTGATGCCGATCCAGGGCACGGAGCCACTGGCCTGGAAGGCCAGCTCCATTTCCCCTTTTGTGGCAATTCCCAGGCTGCGCAGCTCCACCAGGGTGGGATGGTCCCAGCGAATACCTGGGCTCACCACTACGGCAGCCGGAGCAGTGCCAAGGGCGGCAAAGGTGTCGGCATGGAGCGGCACGCCAAGTTGAACGGCAATGCCTGCCTGGCGCAATGCTCTCGCCTTGGTTTCGAGTGCAGAGCTGGTTTGGCTCTCGATCACCAGAACTGCATGGCCGAGGTGATTAAGCAGCCGAGCTGCACCAATTCCCGAGCGGGCAAGTCCTACAACAACGGTTAAATCCATTGTTGCGTCTGCCATCTCAGAGCCTGGGGCTAATGCTCGAAAGCTATAAATGGGCGATACTGGATTCGAACCAGTGACTCCTACCGTGTCAAGGTAGTGCTCTACCTCTGAGCTAATCGCCCCAGAAGCTTTGCCACTTTACAGGCAGGCCTGATTTGGGTGATTTCTCAGCAGCGCACCAGTTCGATGCGCCAGCGCTCCCGCTTTGTGGCTGTGACCGCCTCAAGCTGCAGTTCGCCCCGGCCTTCCAGCTGCACCCGGTCTCCCGCCGCAAGCTGCCGGCTGGGGCTGCCGGTGGGCTGCCAGTTGAGCCGCACGCGGCCCTGGCGGATCAGCTCGGCCATGCGGTTGCGTGATACCCCGAAACCGGCCGAGGCCACCGCATCGAGGCGTAGGGAGGCTTCCACGGTGTGAAAGCGGCGGGGCAAGCGCGGTGCTGGAAGCTGCAGCTGCTCGAGGGGGCGGGCTTCCAGGGCCACCTCCACTGTGCGAACCATGGCGGTCCGACCATCAAGGGCAGCGGCTTGGGCAGCTGTGAGGATCGCCTGGGCGCCCCGATCACCTCGTAGCCAAAGGTCGCCGAGCTCGCCCTCCGCAATTCCGAGGGCTAGGAGGCCCGCCCGGAAGTCTTGTCGCTCAGCTGGGTCAAACAAAAAGTTACCAACGAGCTCCAGACCCATCAGGCCGGCAGCAACTTCATCGGCATCGATGGCGGCATCGTGGCGCTGCAGCAGTAGTCGCTGACGTTCGGCTCCCGGATAGCCACCCCTACTGGCTAGGTCCAGCTCCGCCAAGCCCGCCAGTTGCTCTAGGGCTTCCTCCAGCACCGCCCCATCAAGAAATGGCGTCCACACCGGCTCCCAGGTGCGCAGGGCCCGGTCGGCGGCAGCGATCACGGCTTCCAGCTCTTTAGCCATCGCCCAGCCGCACCACCGCCAGGGGTTTGGCCTGCTGCAGGGAGATCCAGGGCATATCGACGCCGTTGGCGGTTTCGGCCAGCAGCAGCCAGTTTCCCTCCTCGACACGGTTGCGCAGGCTGCGGATGCGATCGTCTTCTTCGGAGCGCACACTCGCAGCGGCCGCAAAACTGCCCATCCAGCCCGAACCCATGCCGAGCAGGGCGCCGATTAGGTGCTGGCTCCAGGCGCCCGCAAAGGCGAAAGTGTCCAGATCGGTGATGTAAGTGAAGGTGAGGCCAGCCAGAAAGCCAAACGGAATAAGCCAGCGCGCCATCCCCTGCTGGCGGGCGCGCCGTGCCACCGCCGGATTTAGTCGGGCCACCTCGGCCATGGCCTGCTCGCCCTCCCCGATGGCCTCCAATTGCAGCAGCGGCGGCTGCAGCTCGGCCAGGCGATCCCGAAGTTGATGCAGCCGTTTGCGGTCGTTCAGCACCACCACCACACTCGTGCCCACGCTGCGACCTGCTCAGTGTTGTTGGGGCGATTCTCGCCGCTCACTACACTGCACCTCCGGCTCTCCGCTTCGCACCGCCGGGCATGACAAAGGTTCTCGTTTCGGATCCCATCGACCAGGCGGGGATCGACATCCTGTCCCAAGTGGCTCAGGTGGATTTGCGCACTGGTTTGCCCCCCGAGGAGCTCAAGGCGATCATCGGCGACTACGACGCCTTGATGATCCGCTCGGGCACCAGGGTGACCGCCGAAATCATTGAAGCCGCTGACAAGCTGCGGATCATTGGCCGCGCCGGCGTCGGAGTTGACAACGTAGATGTGCCTGCGGCCACCAAGCGCGGTGTGCTCGTGGTGAATTCACCGGAGGGCAACACCATCGCCGCCGCTGAACAGGCCCTGGCCCTGATGCTGGCCCTGTCGCGCCACGTACCCCACGCCCATGCCAGCACCATGGCCGGCGGCTGGGATCGCAAAAAATACGTTGGCAACGAGCTTTACAAGAAAAAATTGGGCGTGGTGGGTCTCGGAAAGATCGGCTCCCACGTGGCCCGGGTGGCCAAAGCAATGGGCATGGACGTCATGGCCTACGACCCCTACGTATCCGCCGAGCGGGCCCAGCAGATGCAGGTGCGGCTGCTGCCCCTGCCTGCCCTGTTTGCCGAGGCCGACTTCGTCAGCCTGCACCTGCCGCGCACACCGGATACCGAGAACCTGGTGAATGCGGAGCTGCTCAAGACGATGAAGCCCACGGCGCGGATCGTTAACTGTGCCCGCGGCGGCATCATCGATGAAGCGGCTTTGGCCGAGGCAGTGGAGAACGGCATCATTGGCGGTGCGGCCTTAGACGTGTATGCCAGCGAGCCCCTAGAGGCCGATTCGCCCCTGCGGCACGTTAAGGAGCGGCTGATCCTCACGCCCCACCTGGGCGCCTCCACCGAAGAGGCCCAGGAAAACGTGGCGATCGATGTGGCCGAACAGATCCGCGATGTGCTGCTGGGCCTGCCCGCACGCAGCGCTGTGAACATTCCTGGCCTCAATGCTGAGGTGATGGAGCAGCTCAAGCCCCACCTGCAACTGGCCGAAACTCTGGGCCAGCTGCTAAGCCAGTTGGCCGGTGGGCCGATCAGTGAGTTGGAGGTGCGCCTCCAGGGCGACTTTGCCTCCCACCCGGCCCAGCCCCTGGTGGTGGCGGCTCTCAAGGGTTTGCTTTCCACCGCCCTCGGCGACAGCATTAATTACGTCAATGCCAGCCTGGAGGCCAAGGAGCGCGGCATCCATGTGCTGGAAGTTAAGGATGACGCCAGCCGCGACTTCGCTGGAGGTTCACTGCAGCTCAGCTGCCGTAATTCCCAGGCCAACCACAGCGTGACCGGGGCGGTGTTCGCCGAAGGCGAGCTGCGCATCACCACCATCGATGAATTCCCGGTGAATGTGGCCCCCAGCCGCCACATGCTGTTTACTCGTCACCGGGACATGCCCGGGATCATCGGCCAGCTGGGCTCCCTGTTAGGTGAGCACAACGTCAACATCGCTTCGATGCAGGTGGGTCGCCGCATCGTGCGTGGTGACGCCGTGATGGTGCTCAGCCTCGACGATCCCATCCCCCCAAGCCTGCTGGCCTCGGTGCATGCCATCAACGGCATCCAGGAAGCTCACCCGGTCACTCTTTAATGGCCGCTGCACCGGGCTGGTGGCGATTGGAGCTCGCCTCCCTGCCGGAGCTGGAGGAATCGCTGCTCTGGAAGCTCACTGACCTGGGCATCCCCCGGGTGGCAGTTCAGCATCGCCCTGAAACGCCCAGTCAGCGGCAGCTGATCGCCTGGCTGCCGGAGATCGACTGGCCGGAGCCGGAGCGGCAGCAACTGGAGCTTGCCTTGGCACCCCTAGCTGAGCCTTTTGGCTTGGCGCTGCCCCCTCTGCAGTGGAGTCAGCAGGTCGATGAAGACTGGAGCCTCAGCTGGAAGCAGCACTGGCAGGCCGATCCGGTAGGCGAAGGGTTATTAATCCTGCCCGCCTGGTTGCCCTGTCCGCCCGAGCATGCCGAGCGGCGGCTGATCGCCATGGATCCGGGCAGCGCCTTCGGCACTGGCAGCCATCCCACCACCAGGCTGTGCCTGGAGGCATTGGAGTTGCTGGCCGCAACGAAGCCAGCCGAGCTGGCCGGTCTGCGGGTGGCAGACCTCGGCTGCGGTAGTGGTGTGCTGGGCCTGGCTGCTCTGCGGCTTGGTGCGGCCTCAGTGGCGGCGGTCGACACTGATTCCCTGGCAGTGCGGGCCACTGCTGACAATGCCGATCTCAATGGCCTCTCGCCCCAGGTGAGGGTGCAGCTTGGCTCGGTTGAGGCCCTGGCGGCACTCCTAGAGGGCCAGCCGGCCGACCTGCTGCTCTGCAACATCCTTGCTCCGGTGATTCAGGCCCTTTGTCCAGCCTTCAACACGGTGTTGGCTGCCACCGGCGTGGGGCTGCTGAGCGGTCTGCTCGTTGATCAGGCTCCGGCGTTGCAGTTGGCCCTGCGGCAGGAGGGTTGGCAGGCTGAACTCACAGCCGAACAAAGCCAGTGGGGCCTGATGACGATCCGGCGTGTTGCATAAGGCACGCTGATCTGTGCCTTCACTTTGATTGGCCTTCCAGCGTTCTGGCCGCCAAATCGACAGCAAGGGTGTCCGGCGGATGTATGAAGGGCGGGTCCTACAGGCCCGGTTTCCGGGTGCCTGTGAGCCCCAATCCTTTTCATGGCTTCCTACAAGGTCACCCTCATCAGCGAGAGCGAAGGCCTCAACAAGACCATCGAGGTTCCTGATGACCAGTACATCCTCGACGCCGCTGAGGAGCAGGGCATTGATCTGCCCTACTCCTGCCGTGCCGGTGCCTGCTCCACCTGCGCTGGCAAGCTGACCGCTGGCACCGTTGATCAAAGCGACCAGAGCTTCCTCGACGACGACCAGATCGAAGCTGGTTTCGTGCTCACCTGTGTGGCCTATCCCACCAGCGATTGCACCATCAAGACCCACGCCGAAGAAGAGCTCTATTGAGCCGCAGTTCTGCCTGCGCAGGCTTGGCAAGTCCTTGGCCTGCGCTTGAGCAATCTGCACTTGTCTGCCACCCTTATGGGTGGCTTTTTGCTGTCATCCCCCGAGCCGCTTTTCTGTGTCAGCCCAGGCCACTGCCCTGCTGGAGTCGGGGAGCGAGCACACCAGCCCTGGCGGCCACTACAGCTATCGAGTACTGGGTCCCTGTTGTCGCTTGTTTGATCGCGAGGAGTTGCCCTGGCCCTGCTGTCGGTTGGCCTGGCGTAGCAAGGAGCCAAGCTGGCGGCGCATTGGCCGGCGCTTTGTAGCCGACTTGGCCTCCCGCCGCTGTCCTTCCTATGCCGTTGAGCTACTGCAGCCCGGAGCCCGTCCCACCCGCACCGTGATCACCCTCTTCCCGGTGCGTTTGGGCTCGGACCTGCAGGAGTGGTGGTATAGCAAGCAGCCCACCTCCATGGACCTGGCCAACAGCAAGCCACCATCGCTTGATGCCATAAAAAAAGCCGGTGCTGCTGCACCGGCTGAATAGGGGGAATTGAGCTTAGAAGTAGATCTTGCCGCCGCCCCATTGGATCCCCTGAACTTTGGGGGCCACCAGGATGTAGCCAGCCATTAGACGCAGGTCTTCGTCGTCGAGGTCGCGCATTTTCACGAAGATGTCGCTGCTGCGCATGCTGGGGTGCACGTCAGCAATGCTGTATTCCCCGTCGTAGGAGGTGGGGTCCTTCATGTAGTCCACCAAGGCTTCAACGCTGTCGCGCGAAGGGGTGGCTAGCGCCAGGGTCTCAGGGTCGAGCCCCACGTTCTGATTGGTTTTGGTGATGCCACCGGCGTGGCACTCGCCGCAGCTGCTGTTGAACACCTTGCGACCTGCCTTGATCTCCTGCTCGCTAAAGGTCACCAGGGCGCCGTCTGGCGTGGCGGGCACGGTGAGCTGCTCGCTGGTCCAGGCGGCCGCCAGAGCTGGACTGCCGAAGCCCATGAACAGCAGCACGGCCAGCATGGTTCGGGCAAGGACGCGAACGGCCTTGTGGAGGGCAGCCGAGGGGAAGGAGGAGGCCATTGGAAAAAGCCGGCGGGTAGGCGGTAAAGACCGCATCGGAGACCTTGTATCACGGGGGAAGGGCCCTCCGCAGCCGAATAACGCGAACTGTTGCAGGGCTAGACCGCGGCTGGCTCGGGTGGGGTGATGTCGAGGCTGAGGAAATCCTTGGCCACCAGGGTGTTGGGGAAGATGGCGCTCGCCTCCGCCACCAGATCGTCGGGTGTCATCGGATTGCCTGGCATGTAGCGCGGGCTCAGGTGGGTGAGCACGAGCTGCTTGACGCCTGCCTCCAGGGCGGTTTGGGCCGCCATCGTGCTGGTGGAGTGCTGGCGCTGGTAGGCCAGCTCTGCCTCGGCGTGGGAAAAGGTGGATTCGTGGATCAGCAGATCGGCGCCGCGGGCCAGCTCAACCGCCGCTTCGCAAAACACGGTATCGGTGCAGTACACAACGCTGGCTCCCGGGCGATCGGGGCCACAAAGGCTGGCGCCGTTGATGATCCGGCCGTCTTCGAGGCTGACGTCGCGCCCGGCCTTGAGCTCGGCGTAGATCGGTCCTGGCGGGATACCGAGGGCCTTGGCCCGCTCCACGTCAAAGCGGCCAGCCCGCGGCTTTTGATCGACCCGGTAGGCGTAGGCAGGCACCCGGTGGGTCAGAGGCGTGCAACGCACCGTGAGGTCGTCGTCATCGAGCAGCAGGGCGCCGCTCTCGGCTGCGGATCGCACCCGGTGGGTGCGAAGGGGGTAGCTGATCCGGGTTGAGGAGGTGCGCAGTACCCCTTCGAGGTAGTCGCGCAGTGGATCGGGGCCGTAGAGATCGATGCCCGTGCAGGTGCCCGCCAGGCCGAGGCTGGCAAGTAGGCCGGGTAGGCCAAATACATGGTCACCGTGCATATGGGTGACGAAAATCCGTCGCAGCTGGCTCACCCGCAAGTCGCTGCGCAGGAACTGGTGCTGGGTGCCCTCGCCGCAGTCGAACAACCACAGCTCGCTGCGCTGGGGCAGTCGCAGCGCCACCGCCGACACATTGCGGCCTCGGGTGGGCACACCGGAGCTGGTTCCTAAAAAGGTGACCTGCACGGTGGTGCTGCCTCTGGCGCATGTTGCCACGCCGGGCACAATGGGTCCCCCGAGTTGGGAGAAGGAGTCCCCGTGCCTGTGTCTCGCTTTCCCCTGGTGTCTTTGCTGGCAAGCGCCTTGGTGTTGTCCGGGGCTGCTCCGGCACAGCTGCGGGCCCAGGGGGCCAACCCTCAGGTGCGGGTGCTGTTGCTCGAAACGGTCAAACTGACGCTTGAGGCAACTCAGCAGCCCCTGGTGTTGCGGGCCGGTAGCCAGCGCTGGTCGCTGGCGCCCCGGGAGCCGGTGGTGCTGCAGCTGGCTGCCGGCAGCCTGGTGCTGGAGCGCGTCGCTGGCGTGGAGCGGTTGCCTGCGGTGACGGAGCTCTGGCTGGAGCCAGTAGCCCGGCCCGCGGGCTCTCCGCTGGATCCGCAGGCAGGCACCCAGGACGGCGCCGATTTTCAGCTGCAACAGCGGGGCTACCGCGGCCGACTGCAGGTGCTGGTGGGCAGTTCAGCCCTACAGGCCGTCAACCATGTGGCTCTCGAGGCCTACCTGCCCAGCGTTGTGGCTAGTGAGATGCCGGCGAGCTGGCCCCAGGCGGCATTGCGCGCCCAGGCGGTGGCCGCCCGCACCTATGCCCTGCGCCAGCGCAAGCCGGCCGCCGCCTTTGACGTAAGCGCCACCGTGACGAGCCAGGTTTACAAAGGCGTTGCGGCGGAAACCCCCTCTACCCATCAGGCGGTGGCTAGCACCCGCGGCCAGGTGTTGATGTTTGGCACCAGCCTGGCCAACACGGTGTTTCACAGCAGCGCCGGTGGCAGCACTGAAAACAGTGGCGATCTCTGGAGCCAGCAGCTTCCCTACCTGGTGAGCGTGCCCGATTTTGATCAGCACAGTCCCGTGCACGCCTGGCAGTTGCGCTTGGAGCCCGAGCAGCTGCAGAAGGCGTTTGGCGAGATCGGCGGTGCCCAGCGCATTGATGTGCTTGCCATCACCGGTTCTGGTCGCGTGCGTCAGGCGCGGGTGACTGGCCCTGCCGGCACCTTGGTGCTCACGGGCGCCCAGCTGCGCAGCCGCCTAGGGCTCAAGAGCACAATGGTGCGCTTTGAGGTGCTGGCCCCAGAGCTGGCGGCCCTGCCCCCCTCCCTGCCGGCTTTGCCGCCGCTAATGCCGCTGGCTGCCGCGCAGGTTGGTGCAACCGAGCCTGCCATCAGCCCTGATCAGGTGCCCGTGCAGCTACCGCCTCCCTCGCTGCTGGCGATCGGCCGCGGCTTTGGCCATGGTGTGGGCATGAGCCAGTGGGGGGCCCACGGCCTGGCAAACCGGGGTCAGAGCTACGAGCAGATCTTGCGCCACTACTACCGCGGAGCGGAGTTGCGCCCCTACGTCAGTCCCTGAAGTTGGAGTTGCTCTCTCTCGCTGATGGGCCGGCCGTGGCGGCTGTGGTGGCTTCCCGCCTGCTGGAGGAGCGCCTGCAGCGCACCCGGCGTCCCCTGGGGCTGGCCACGGGCCGCACCATGGAACCTGTCTACGCGGCTCTGGCCCAGCAGCTTGAGCAGCTCAGTGGGGCGCAGCAGCAGACGATCCGCCAGGGCTGGCTGAGCTTCAACCTGGATGAATATGTGGGCTTGGCGCCCCACGATCCGCGCACCTTCAAGGCTTTCATGGCTGCCCGGTTGCAGCGCCCCCTTGGGTTGCAGCCTGAGCAGGTGCTCCTGCCCGATGGCCTGGCGGCCGATCCCCAGGCCGAAGCTCGGCGCTACGGGGCCGCGCTTGCGGCTGCCGGTGGCGTGGGGCTGCAGCTGCTCGGTCTGGGGCTGAACGGCCATGTGGGCTTCAACGAGCCTCCTTGCGGGGCTGAGGTCCCCTGCCGCTGCCTGAACCTCAGCGCCGCCACCCGGACCCAGAATGCTGGCGCCTTTGGAGGCGATCCCGAGGCGGTGCCGGC
>CAZKER010000239.1:0-1810 GCA_964551845.1 uncultured Cyanobium sp. | reverse complement strand
ACCAGTTCATGCCCTTCACCTGGAACATGGTTTCGCGCTCCTTGGGAATCGCGGCCTTTGGCCCCCAGGTCCAAGACCAGGGCGCCATCTACCTAATCCAGCGTCGTGGTGCCCTGGCCCTGGCTGATCAAGGCGTGTTCTCGCCGCTGCTGGCGGCCAAATTGGCCCCCGAGTGGGCCAGCTTTCCCACCCTCGCCGGCAGAAGCTTCTACGGCCAGCCGGTGAAGCGCTTCCACGACCTCAAGCGCTTCTACGACGACAACCTCAGCCAACTGCGCAATCAGCAGCCCCAAGTCACAGCCAGGGTTGAAACCAAGCCCGCCTGTGCGCCAGCCCACTCCCTCCGCTGTCAGCTCGAGGCCCTTGAAAAGATGGGCCCGCGCACTCGCAGCCAAAGCCCCGGCTGAAAGTTCTAGCCCTGATCGGCATCTTTGAGCTTGGCTTTACCCACTGTGGCTCCGGCAATCAGGTAGGCCCCAAGAGCTGCTCCCAGAAAGGCCAGCGTGTTGCGGACAACCGGCAGCAGGTCGTTGGTGCGGGTCAGGATTGGTCCCAGGCCAAGAGCACCAAACAAAATCAGCCACAGGGGTGAGAGCAACAGCACCCAGGCCCACTCCACCCGACGTCCCTCTTTACGAGGATAGGAAGCGAAGCCCGCCACCAAACCTCCGAGCACGGAAGTTGAGAGGGTGAGCAGCCACTGCTCGCGCGGCAGGCCCGGCACCACCTGGCAACCACCGCGCTCCAAGCAAATTTCCACCGCTGCTAGGGCATCGACAATCGCGGCGTCCTGGCCGTTGTCGCGCACGTAGTACTGGTTGCCGAAGCGGGTCTGTAGCTCCACCCAGTAGGTGCGGGGCATCAGGGCAAACAGGGCATCGCCCACGTTGAAATTGAGCAGGTTGCCGCCGCGCTCGTCGGCCACCAGCAGCAGGCTGCGTTCGTCCAGGTTCCAGAAGTCCTTAACCGCCTGGCCGGGGGTGCGGTCGTACTGGGTCAGCACCCGCAGTTTCCAGCCGGTGTCGGCCTCGAAGCGGGTGAGATTTTCTTCCAGGCTGGTGCGCTGGCCGTCGGTGAGGGCCTTGGCCAGGTCGATCACCGGGGTGGGGTGGTCGGGCAGTAGGTCGGGGTTGTCGTAGGCCAGGGCTGGAGCAATGCCCACACCCAGCCAGCAGGCCAGCACCAGCAACAGCGACACCAGCGCCGGCAGCACTGCCTTCCAAGCGCGACCCATTCACCAGCCTCAGCGAAGATGCATTCTCTCTGAGCAGGCGTCTAAGCGTGACCGTGCCCCCCAGCGGTGCTCTGCCCGCCTGGCTGCTGCAGCGCTTCGAGGCCGTCGGGGCTGCGATGCCCTTTCGCACCTACATGGAATGGGTTTTGCACGATCCGTTGCATGGCGCCTATGGGGCTGGCCGGCTGCGCATCGGCCCAGCGGGGGATTTCGCTACCGCCCCCTCCCTTGGCCCGGATTTCGCTGCCCTGCTGGCCCCCCAGCTGGCCGAATGGCTCACTGCCCTGGCGGCCGCTGCCCCGGGTGCCTTGGCGCTGGTTGAGGCGGGGCCAGGCGAGGGCAGCTTGGCCCTGCAACTGGCCGAGGCCCTGGTGGCGGGTTGGCCCCAGCTGGCGCAGCGTCTTGAGCTGGTGCTGGTGGAGCCCAACGAGGGCATGGCGGCGCGTCAGCGGGCCCTGCTGCAGGCCTCGCCCCTGGCTTGCCGCTGGAGCAGTTTTGCGGAGTTAGCCAAGGCCCCGGTCCGCGGCGTGGTGCTGGCCCACGAGGTGCTCGATGCCCTGGCGGTGGAGCGGATCG
>CAZKER010000238.1:0-3559 GCA_964551845.1 uncultured Cyanobium sp. | reverse complement strand
GATCCAGCGGTGTTCCCAGCCAGTCACGGTGAAACCTCGGCCGCGCAGTCCATCCTGCAGGGCTTCCAGCATCTCGAAAGCCCCGAACACCTCGGCGCCCTGGCCATCGAGCTCGTAGCCGAGGGCCGCGGGCCCTCCCTGCTCCTCCAGGGCCAGCAGCCCTTCCAGCAGGGTGTCTTCATCAAGGGTTTGTCCTTGGGGGCTAACCGGGGCCAGCTGCACCACGGAGCGCTGTTCAAACAGGTAGCCGACGCAGCCGGTCTCGCCCAGGTTGCCGCCATGCTTGCCGAAGGCCAGACGCACCTCGGCGGCAGTGCGGTTGCGGTTGTCGGTGAAGGCCTCGACCAGCACCGCCACGCCGCCGGGGCCATAGCCCTCGTAGCGCACGGCTTCGAAGGTCTCGCCAGCGCTACCGCCCTGCCCCGAGCCCTTGGCGATGGCCCGCTCAATATTGGCGTTGGGCACGCCGGCCGCCTTGGCCTTCTCGATGGCGGTGCGCAGTTGGAAGTTGCCGGCTGGGTCAGCTCCGCTTCGGGCTGCCACTGTGATTTCCCGGCCCAGTCGGGTGAACACGGCCCCTCTCTTGGCATCCACCACGGCCTTGGTGCGTTTGATCTGGGCCCACTTGCTGTGGCCGGCCATCGGGGTGTGGGGGGAAGGGAGCGAGGGGCTAGCCGGTTGCGTTGAACACCAGCTTGGGCTGCAATAGGCCGCCTTCGCTGGTGCGGGCCATGCCGGCCAGGTTGCCATCCGGTCCCAGCACCGCAACTGGCTCCTCGCTTTTGAGGGACAGATTGTGGCCGAGGGCGCGGCCACAGCGCCAGCCCTCCAGTTCCGTATCGAGCAGCTGCCGTTGGGGTAGGTGCCCTAGGGCCGCCAGCGGATCCAGCAGGGGGGGCAATGGCGCCTGATCGAGCTGCTCAAGTGGCACGGCTTGCTCGAGGCCAAAGCCAAGAGCCTCGGTGCGGCGCAGCCGCGCCAGGGCACCACCGCAGCCCAGCGCCTCGCCAAGGTCGCGGGCTAGAGCGCGGATATATGTGCCGGCCGAGCAGCGCACTAGCAGCTCCAGTCTGGCGGTTGCGGCATCCCAGCCCAGCAGCTCCAGCCGCTGGATCGTCACCGGTCGGGCGGCCAGGTTTAGCTGCTCTCCCAGACGCACTCGGGCGTAGGCCCGCTGCCCCTCCACGTGCACGGCAGACACCTGGGGCGGCACCTGGTTGATCGTGCCCCGAAAGGCTGCCAGGGCCGCCTCCAGATCCGATGCCACCAAAGCGGGCACGGCAAAGCGGGCCAGCACCTCTCCCTCTAGGTCGTCGCTGACGGTGCTCACTCCCAGTTGGACGACTCCTTGATAGGTCTTGTCGCCCTCGAGGTAGGGCAGTAGCCGGGTGGCGGGCCCTAGGGCGATTGGCAGCACCCCGGTAACGGCTGGATCCAGGGTGCCGCCATGGCCCACCCGCTTGAGCTTGTAGGCGCGCCGCACCCGGGCGACACAGGCGTGGGAGGTGAGGCCCGTCGCCTTGTCGAGCACCAGAAAGCCGCAGGGCTGGTCAGCCATGGATCGGAGCGTCACCCTTGCAGCGTCCCATGTTCAGCTCCAATGACCCTGCAGCAGCGCCGCGACCTGGCGTTTCTGGTGCTGGCTGGGATCTTCCTGGGCACCATGGGCATGCTCAACATCCTCGGTTTAACTCGCTTTCTGCAGTTGGGCACGATCGGCTCCTGGCCGGTCGTGGTGGCGGTGGGGGCCCTGCCCTATCCGATCACCTTTCTCTGCACCGACCTGATCAGTGAGCTGTGGGGCGAGCAGAAGGCTGGCCAGCTGGTGTGGGTGGGCCTGCTGCTCAATGGCTGGATCGTGTTGATCCTCTGGCTTGGCGGCATCCTGCCGGGGCTGGCAGGCGCGCCCGAGGCCACTTTCTTTGAGGTGCGTCGCCTGGCCTTCGGTGCCGTGGGCGCCTCGATGGTGGCTTACCTGGCGGCCCAGTTCACCGACGTGCGCCTGTTCCATTTCTGGAAGCGATTCAGTGGTGGCAAGGCCTTGTGGTTACGAAACAACGGCTCCACCCTGGTGAGCCAGCTGGTGGACACCAGCGCCGTAGTGCTGATTAGTCACTACGCCAGCCATGTGCTGCCGGTGCGCCCCGGCGAGCCGGTGGGGCCCCAGCTGGCCTCCTTCATCGCCAGCGGCTACCTATTCAAATTAATCGCTGCCCTGGCCGACACCCTGCCCTTCTATGGCCTGGTGGCCTGGCTGCGGCGCTGGTTGGAGGTGCCGGGAGATGGGGCGGAACTGCTCGATTGAGGTCTTCATGGAGGCTGGCTTCTAGGTTGGCGCCCATCACTGGGCACGTATCGGCATGGGAGCGGCAGGGGAGCTGGAGCTTGGGGTGGAGCGGTTCTTGGCGGATGGCTTCGCCCTGCGCTCCCAGCTGGCCTGCTTCCTTGACATTTCTTCCGAGGAGTTGGAGTGCCGCCTGCCCAGCAGCACCGACGACCTGGCCGCCCTGCACCCCGGTGCCTTTGATCCAGACCAGGCGGGCCGTTTTTATGAAGACACCGTTGGCACCGGCCACCTGCTGGAGTTGGCGGCCTGGCACCTCGGCAGTGCCGACTACATCGCCGACACCCTGCGGCTGCAGCAGCGCTTTGCCCGCGGTCAAGTGCTCGACTTCGGTGGCGGCATCGGCAGCCATGCCCTGGCTGCGGCGGCACTTCCGGAGGTGGAGCGGGTGTGGTTTGTGGATCTCAACCCCCACAACCGCGCCTTTGTGGAGGCCCGCGCCGCCGAGCTCGGCCTGAGCTCGAAGCTGAATTGCTATCGGGATCTGGCCGATCCGGCCCTGCCCCAGCGCTTCGACACGATCGTATGCCTGGATGTGCTGGAGCACCTAAGCGATCCGGCCGCCCAGTTGGGGCTGTTTGCTGAGCGCCTGACCTCCGCTGGTATAGCCCTGCTCAACTGGTATTTCTTCAAAGGATTCCAGGGCGAGTATCCCTTCCACTTCGATGACCCGGAGTTGGTGGAAGCCTTCTTCCGCACGCTTCAGAGTCGCTTTCTGGAGGTGTTTCACCCCTACCTGATCACCACCCGGGCCTATCGGTTGGCTTGAACGGGCCCGTGGGCCTGGGCATTAAAAAGCCGGCGGATGTCCGCCGGCTGTAGGGGGTGGGGTCAGGGCTTGCAGCCCGTTCAGCCGACGGCGATGTTGATGCGCTTGCGGCTGCGCAGACCGCGTTTGATGCTGTCGAAGCTCACCACGCCATCCACAAGAGCGAACAGGGTGTCGTCGGAGCCGCGACCAACATTGACGCCGGGCAGAACCGAGGTGCCGCGCTGGCGAATCAGAATTGAGCCGGCGCTAACGGTTTCACCGCCGTAGCGCTTGACGCCGAGGCGCTTGGAGTTGGAGTCGCGGCCGTTGCGGGTGGAGCCGGTGCCTTTCTTGTGGGCCATGGTTCAGGGAAGTGTTGGGTTGAGGAACGCTGCGGCTGATCAGGCCAGGGCTTTGCCGCCCACGCTGATGGACTTCACCATCACGCGGGTCAGCTCCTGACG
>CAZKER010000237.1:0-8726 GCA_964551845.1 uncultured Cyanobium sp. | reverse complement strand
TGGACCAGCACGCTGGCCGGGACGCCGATGCCGTTGACGATGAAGCGGCCCAGCCCGTTCAGCAGTACCACTACCCGTTGTTCTTGCTCGGGCACTTCCGCTGGGCGCTCGCTGAGCAATTGCCCAACGAGCATCGCCGCCAGGCTGTCGGCATCGGTGAGGGGTCCCTCCGACAGCCCCGGTTCGCCGTGGAGCCCCATGCCGATGGCCATGCGGCCGCTGGGCACATCAAATAACGGCTGGCTGGCTCCTGGCAGGGTGCAGCCACTGAAGGCCACCCCCAGGGTGCGAGTGCGCCCATTGGCTTTGCGGGCCAGCCGCTCCACTTCATCGAGGGGCAGTCCGGCTTCGGCGGCGGCACCTGCCACCTTGTACACAACCAAGCCACCGGCGATGCCACGCCGCAGTTCCGGTTGGTCGATGGGGGCGCTGGCGATGTCGTCGGTGACCGTCACGATGCGCACGTCGATCCCCTGGCGCCGCAGCCGTTCGGCTCCGAGCGTGAAGTGCAACACGTCTCCGGCGTAGTTGCCGAATGCCAGCAGCAAGCCCGCTCCCCGTTCCACGGCGGATCCCACCCGCACCACCTGCCCGGCAGAGGGCGAGGCAAAAATGTTGCCGCAAACCGCGCCTGCAGCCATGCCCCGGCCCACCAGGCCGGCAAAGGCTGGATAGTGCCCGGAGCCGCCGCCCACGACGACACCCACCTGGCCTGCGGGGATCGGTGATAAGCGGATCACGCCGCCATCGGTGCGCCGAACGTGGCGGGGATGGGCAGCCACAAAGCCGTCGATGGCCTTGTTGGCGAAGTTGTCGGGCTCTGTTGGTAGGTAGCTCATGCCCTTCAACGTATTCAGGCTCAGTTAATTGAGCCATAAACGTTCATGCGGTGCTGCCTACGCTGCCGCCGATCCCGTTCTCACACCGTGATGGAAGCCTCCAGCAAGCAGCCGTTTCAGGTGATCGGCGTGGGGGTGGTGCGTAACGGCGTAGGCGAGGTGCTGATCGATCAGCGGCTAGACGAGGGTTTGCTGGGGGGGCTTTGGGAGTTCCCTGGCGGTAAGCAGGAGCCGGGTGAGCCGATCGTTGAAACGATCCGCCGTGAGCTGGAGGAGGAGTTGGCGATCGAGGTGGAGGTGGGCGAGGAGCTGATCAGGCTCGAACACGCTTACAGCCACAAGAGGTTGCGCTTTGTGGTGCATCTCTGCACCTGGTTGAGCGGTGAGCCCCAGCCGCTGGCCTCCCAGCAGGTGCGCTGGGTGCGGCCTGAGCAGCTGGGCGAATATTCCTTCCCGGCGGCCAATGCCCAGATCATTGCTGCGTTGCTGGGGGCGAGCACCTTCATCGCGGCAGCGGACTAAGTCAAGACTTAGCTAACTAAATAAAATAGCAATCTGCCCTGGGTGGCCGATCAGCTCGGCGAAAGCAAGTCGATTAGGCGTCCGGCGTCTGGGTTGCGGGGGTCGCTCAGGCTGAGCTGGATCTGCCAGCAACCGGCCGGTGGGGTGCTGAGTCGCTCGGGCCACTCCACTGCCAGCAGGGCGCCTAGGGCTTGGGCCTCCTCCTCCTCCTGGGCAAATAGTTCGTCGGCGGCGGCGGGTAGTTCCAGCCGGTAAAGGTCGAGGTGCACCAGACCACCAGCTCCAGGGAGCGGGTAGTGCTGGGCTAAGGCGAAGGTGGGGCTGGTGATTGGCTCCTCAATGCCGAGGCCAGCGGCCAGGCCCTGCACTAGGCAGGTTTTACCGGCCCCCAGGTCGCCCGCCAGCAGCAGGGTGCTGCCGGCGGGCAGGCGCGCGGCCAGCTGCCGCCCGAAGGCGTGGGTGGCGGCGGCATTGGCCAGGGGTTGCATCACGGGGTTTGAGGAGCTCCTTGTAGATTGGATTTTCAGCGAGCCCGAAGCCTCGGCGTCTCCGCAGATATTTCAAAACAACGCCCTCCCAGCCGGGAGCGAGCAGTACCCCAAAACAAAATCCATGGTGGCTTCATCCGCCTCAACGGCCTCCGCGCCCATGCTCCAGAGCACCAACACCTATGTGATTGCCGATCTCGGCCTGGCCGATTTTGGCCGCAAGGAGATCGCGATTGCCGAAACCGAGATGCCTGGCCTGATGGCCCTGCGCTCCAAGTTCGGCGCTGAGCAGCCCCTCAAGGGCGCCCGCATTGCGGGTTCCTTGCACATGACGATTCAGACGGCGGTTCTGATCGAAACCCTGGTAGCCCTCGGCGCCGATGTGCGCTGGGCCAGCTGCAACATCTTTTCAACCCAGGATCACGCCGCCGCCGCGATTGCAGCTGCCGACGTTCCAGTGTTTGCCTACAAGGGTGAAACCCTGGATGAGTATTGGGCCTTCACCCACCGCATCCTCGAGTGGGGCGACGGCGGCACACCCAACATGATTCTCGACGATGGTGGCGATGCCACTGGACTCGTAGTGCTGGGTACCAAGGCTGAGAGCGATCTCTCGGTCCTGGATAACCCTTCCAACGAAGAGGAGACCGCCCTTTTCAACAGCATTCGCCAAAAGCTGGCCGCCCAGCCTGGCTTCTACTCCCGCATCTACGCCGAAATCCAGGGCGTTACCGAGGAGACCACCACCGGGGTGGCCCGCCTCTATCAAATGCAGAAGAGCGGCGAGCTGCCCTTCCCGGCTATCAACGTCAACGATTCGGTCACTAAGAGCAAGTTTGACAACCTTTACGGTTGCCGCGAATCGCTCGTGGACAGCATTAAGCGTGCCACCGATGTGATGGTGGCCGGCAAGGTTGCTCTGGTACTCGGCTATGGCGATGTGGGCAAGGGCTCAGCTCAGTCGTTGCGTGGACTTGGCGCCACGGTAATGATCGCTGAAGTCGACCCTATCTGCGCTCTGCAAGCTGCGATGGAGGGCTACCGCGTCGTACGTCTTGACGACGTTGTGGGCGATGTGGACATCTTCGTGACTGCCACTGGTAACTTCAAAGTTATCCGCCACGAGCATCTGATCCAGATGAAGGATCAGGCAATTGTTTGCAACATAGGTCACTTCGACAACGAGATCGATGTGGCATCGCTCAAGCAGTACGCCTGGGACAACATCAAGCCTCAGGTTGATCACATTGTGCTGCCAAGCGGCAACAAGATCATCCTGCTGGCTGAGGGTCGTTTGGTGAATCTGGGTTGCGCCACGGGCCACCCCAGCTTCGTGATGAGTGCTTCCTTCACCAACCAGGTGCTTGCTCAAATTGAGCTGTTCACCAAGGGTGAGCAGTACGGCAAGCAGGTGTATGTGCTGCCTAAGCACCTCGATGAGATGGTTGCTCGTCTCCACCTCGACAAGATTGGCGCCAAGCTCACCGAACTCTCCCAGGAGCAGGCCGATTACATCAACGTGCCAGTCGCAGGGCCCTACAAGCTCGACCACTACCGCTACTGAGGCATTCTGGGCGCCACCGAGCCCTAATGATCGTTACCTGCCCGGCCAATTGGCCGGGTTTTTTGTGGTCGCGGTATTTGAGGCTTTTGCTTTAGCCGCGGCGGTGATGCCGGACAATCAGCCCAGCAAGCGGTAACTGCGATGGGGTTCGGCGAACTGGTGCAGCAGCTGCCTCAACTGATCGGTGCGGCAGTGGAGGCCAATCCCTGGCTGGGTTATGGAGCGATCTTTGCGGCGATGTTTCTAGAGAACCTCTTCCCGCCGATTCCCTCCGAATTGATCATGCCCCTGGGGGGCTTTTACGTGCAGCAGGGCCAGTTGGACCTGCTGCCAGTGGTATTGGCTGGGCTGCTCGGCACGGTGTTGGGAGCTTTGCCTTGGTACGGCATCGGTCGGCTGATCAACGAGGAGCGCCTGGAGCAATGGCTGGCGCGCCACGGCCGCTGGATTGGCATTAGCCCCAAGGAGCTGCACCGCAGCCGCGATTGGTTTTCCAGATATGGCACCGCCCTGGTGTTCTGGGGGCGGCTGGTGCCTGGCATCCGCACCTTGATATCAGTGCCTGCGGGCATTGAGATGATGCCCATCACGCCGTTCCTGCTATGGACCACAGCCGGCAGCCTCATCTGGACCCTGTTGCTCACCTTGGCGGGGCTAGCCCTCGGCGAGGGCTACACCAAAGTGGAGTACTGGATCGAGCCGGTGGCCAGGGCGGTGAAGCTGGTGCTGGTGCTGGCCCTCGCCGCTGGCGCTGTTTGGGTGGGGCTGCGCATCTGGAAGAAGCGCAGCGATTCCCATTGAGCCAAAGCCAGAGCCAGCCTGCACTCCGGTCTTCAGAAGGGCACTTCCTCCTCGCTGGGGGCGCCACCACCGAAGCCACCCCCCATGCCACCGCTTCCTTCGGCGTCGCGCTTAGAGCCGAGCAGTTCCAGTCGGTCGACCCGGATCACCGGTTTGGTGCGCTCCTCACCACTGGCCCGGTCGGTCCAGCGATCGAGCTTGAAGCTGCCGATGATGCCCACCAGGGCACCTTTGCGGACATAGTCGGCAGCTACCTGCGCCTGTTTGCCCCAGATTTCCAGGTTGAACCAGTCGGGCTCGTCGTCGCGGCTGCGGCGGTTGACGGCGAGGGTGAGGTTAGCCACCACACTGCCTGATTCGAAATAGCGGACTTCGGGGTCGCGGCCGGCCCGGCCAACAAGGGTGATGGAATTCACGCCCATGGTTGATGTCTCCTGTTGCTGTTGGATCAATGATGCGGCACCCGGTTCGGCTGCCACCTTTCATCAGTTCCACCGTTAGAGCCGTCTGTAACACCCTCGTATGATTTGGCCCTTGCAGGCCGGGCGTCCGTGTTTTTCCGTCGTTTTCAGTTTTCGCGTGATATCGGTATTGATCTGGGCACCGCCAACACCCTCATTTTTGTTTCGGGCAAAGGCATCGTGCTTCAGGAGCCCTCAGTGGTTGCCATGGATCTGGAGCGGGGCGTGCCCCTAGCCGTGGGTGATGAGGCAAAGATGATGCTGGGACGCACCCCCGGCAACATCCGCGCTGTGCGGCCCCTTCGAGACGGCGTGATCGCGGACTTTGACGCGGCCGAACAAATGATCAAAACTTTCATTCGTAAGGTTAATGAAGGGCGCGGCATTTTGGCGCCACGGCTGGTGATCGGTATCCCCAGTGGCGTCACTGGGGTTGAGCGCCGTGCAGTGCGGGAGGCGGGCTTGGCTGGTGCTCGCGAGGTGCACCTGATCGACGAGCCAGTGGCGGCCGCCATAGGCGCGGGCCTGCCTGTCACCGAGCCTGTGGGCACGATGATTGTCGATATCGGTGGGGGCACCACCGAAGTGGCTGTGCTCAGCTTGGGCGGCACCGTGCTGAGTGAGTCGGTGCGGGTGGCCGGCGACGAACTCAGTGACGCCATCGGCATCTACCTCAAGAAGGTCCACAACCTGGTGGTGGGCGAGCGCACCGCCGAAGACATCAAGATCCGCATCGGCTCCGCCTTCCCGGACGACGCCCACGACAACAGCTCCATGGATGTGCGCGGCCTGCACCTGCTCTCCGGCCTGCCCCGCACCATCAACATCCGCGCCGGTGACATCCGCGAGGCCATGGCCGAACCCCTCAACGTGATCGTGGAGGCGATTAAGCGCACATTGGAGCGCACGCCGCCCGAACTTGCCGCTGACATTGTGGATCGCGGCATCATGCTGGCTGGCGGCGGTGCCCAGGTGCGCGGCATCACCGACCTGATCAGCCACGAGACCGGCATCCTTACCCATGTGGCTGAAGACCCGCTGCTGTGCGTGGTGAACGGCTGCGGCATGGTGCTCGAGGACTACAAGCGCCTGCAACGCGTGCTCGACACCCCTGACTTCGTGCGTCAGACCGCCTGATCCCGATGCAGGCCGGCCGCAGGCTCCGCCTTCCCGCCCTGGGCGCGATAGTTCAGGCCTGGCCCTGGGCCCTGCTGGTGCTGGCGTTGCTGGCAGTGCGGCTGAGCAAAGGAGCGGGTTTCACCGATGCCTATGCCCTGTTGAGCCGGCCCTTCTGGCCCGGCACTGCCCAGGGTGAGTGGGTGCGCAGTGCCCAGGGTCTCAATGACCAAACCCGCTTGCGCCAGCTGGATGCCGACAACCGCCGGCTGCGCAGCTTGCTGGAGCTGCAGGGTCGCGGTGGCCGCGAATTGGCGGCAGCGGTGATCTCGCGCCAGTCAGGGGGATGGTGGCAGCAGCTGGTGATTGGCCGCGGCGAGCTGCAGGGCCTGCGTCCCGGCATGGCTGTGACTGCGCCGGGAGGTCTGATTGGCCGGGTGGCCAGCGTTACACCCACGACCGCCAGCGTCACCCTGCTCACCGATCCAGGCAGCCGGGTCGGCGTCTGGGTGGCCCGGGTTCAGCGCCACGGTCTGCTCACGGGCATCGGCACCAGCCGTCCCCTACTGCGTTTCATTGAGAAGGATCCAGGCGTGCGTCCGGGGGATGTGGTTGTCACCTCGCCCGCCAGCACCCTGGCGCCTCCCAACCTCACCGTGGGCGTGATTCAGTCGGTGGACGACCGGGCAGCACCGGCCACCGAGGCCGTGGTGCAGCTGAGCGCCCCGGTTGAGGCGGTCGATTGGGTCCAGGTGCGGCTGCCATGAGTCGGCTGGCCCGCCATGGTTGGTGTGTGGCTACGGCCCTGGTGGTGCCCTTGCTGGTGCTGGCTGGGCCCAGTCCGCTGAAGCTGGCCGGCATTCCCCCGGCTTGGTCGGTGCTGTGGCTGCTGCCCTGGGCCCTGGCCGATGGCCCCCTCTCCGGTGCCTTTGCCGGAGTTGGGCTAGGCCTGCTGCTCGATGGTTTGCATCCCGGGCCGATCACGCAGATCCCGGCCCTGGCTCTGCTGGGCTGGTGGTGGGGTCGGCTGGGCCGCCAGGGGCCGCCGATCGAGCGCAGTTTCAGTCTCGGTCTGCTCGCCCTTTTGGGTACGGCCCTGCTTGGCGGGAGCCTGATCCTGCAGAGCCGGCTGCTGGACCCATGGCCCATTGAGCCCGCATTGCACACCTGGCTGGCCCAGACCCTGCTCACGGCGCTGCTGGCACCGCTGCTTTGCTCCCTGCAGCTGCTGTTCTGGCGCCAGCAGACCCAGGGCGGGCGAGGCTGAGCCAATGGCATCGATCCAGAGCCGGCGGCGTTTTCTTGAGCTTCTTGGCGGCGGCTCCGCTGCAGCCCTGCTGGCAGCAGGGCTGGGCAGCTGTGGCCAATCTGGTCCGGGGGCCAATTCCGCAGCCACCAAGGTGCTGAATTTCTGGACCCTGGATCTGGCCCCCAAATTCAACGGCTATCTGGGGGCGCTGATTGCGGCCTGGGAGGGCGAGAACCCCGGTCTGAGGGTCCGCTGGACCGACGTGCCCTGGAGCTCGGTGGAACGCAAGTTGCTGGCGGCGGTGTTTGCCCGCACCGCCCCTGACCTGGTGAATCTCAACCCCCCCTTCGCTGCCAACCTGGCCAGCAAGGGTGGGTTGCTTGATCTGAGCGCCGTGCTGCCTGCCGGGGCCGCTGATGCCTATCTGCCGGCGATCTGGGAAGCGGGCCGTCAACAGGTGAGCCGTCAACAGGGGGATCGCCAGGGGGAGGGGGGGCAGCAATTTGCCATTCCCTGGTATCTGACGGCCCGGATCACCATGGCCAACCGCCGGCTGCTGGAGCGGGCCGGCTACAGCGCCCCACCGAGTTCCTGGGATCAGGTGCCGGCCTTTGCGGAGGCGGTGCACCGCCGCACCGGCCGCTACGCCTTGTTCGTCACCGTGGTGCCCGACGACTCCGCCGAGCTGCTGGAAACTCTGGTGCAGATGGGTGTGCAGTTGCTGGATGGGGAGCAACGGGCGGCCTTCAACAGCCCCGAGGGTCGGCGGGCCTTCGCCTTCTGGAGTGATCTCTACCGCCGCGGCCTGCTGCCGCGAGAGGTGGTGAGTCAGGGCTACCGGCGTGCCATCGAGCTCTACCAATCGGGCGACCTGGCCCAGGTGGCCACGGGCCCCGACTTTCTGCGCAACCTGCAGACCAATGCCCCAGGTATTGCTGCGGTCACGGCTCCCTTTGCGCCGCTCACGGGCGTCAGCGGTGAGGCCAACGTGGCGGTGATGAATCTGGTGGTGCCCAAGCAGAGCGTTATGGCGGCTGAGGCGGCCCGCTTCGCCCTGTTTCTCACCAACGGCCCCAACCAGCTGGCCTTCGCCGAGCAGGCGCGGGTGCTGCCCTCCAACCGGCAAGCCCTGCAGCAGCTGGAGGCCAGCCTGTTGGTTGCGTCTGGAGCTGGGGCGCAGGAGGGTCTGGTGCAGCGGGCCCGGTTGCTGTCGGCCCAGACCCTTCGCCAGGCCAGGGTGCTGGTGCCGGCGAGCCCGGGGGTGAAGCGACTACAGGCGATTGTGTACACCCAGCTGCAGCGCGCCATGCTTGGCCAAGTGGGCAGTGATGCGGCCCTGGCTGCTGCAGCCGACGAGTGGAACCGCTACTCCCAGGCCCGTTGGGGGTGACCCCAGGGTGCATTGAGCGTTATGTTTGCGATTCTTCATCCCGGCGCCCAGCCCATGCCCTCGGAGGACAGGCCCATTTCAAACGCCTTCTCCGACTCCCTGGGGCCTGCGCCGATTGAGCCCAAAGCCACCGTGATGGTGGTGGATGACGAAGCTGCCGTGCGCCGGGTGCTGGTGATGCGCCTGCAACTGGCCGGTTACAGGGTGATCTGCGCTGAGGACGGCGAAGAAGCCCTCAGCTTGTTTCACCAAGAGCAGCCCGATCTCGTCGTGCTCGACGTGATGCTGCCGAAGAT
>CAZKER010000236.1:0-7944 GCA_964551845.1 uncultured Cyanobium sp. | reverse complement strand
GCTGGAAAACCTCATCAAAGGGAAAGTGGCCGTCGAAATTGCCGCTGATCTGGGTGGTGGCGATCAGATGATTGTAAAAGCGCTCAAACAGGCTGCGATCTGAGCCCTGCGGATCTTTCCAGAAATTTTCCAGGGGTTGCTGGTCACTGAGGCCGGCTAGGTTGTAGTAGGTGCGGCCAAGTACTTTTGTGGGGGTGGCGTGAAACAGCGCCTGTAAACCCACGGTGCTGTTAATCGTGATTACGGCTCTGGCCTGCTTCAGGATCGGGCCTAGGGGGCCATCATGGAAATAGAGAACGCGATCTCTGATCCCATGGGCTCTGGCAAGATGGTCAATCCATCGAGCGTAATTGTTGTAACCACGGTCGCGGGGATGGTGTTTAAACACCAGTCGATCGCCACGGCGACCATGGACGGCAAACGACGTGATCAGTTCGTCGATAAAGGCTTCCATCCCGTCATAGTCTGAACCCAGGCTGATTTGGGAATCGCTGGCAACCTGCAGCGGCACGAAAATATAAGGGGTGCCATCTCGAAGTTGGCGCCGAATGCCACGTTCGGTGATCTGATAGAGATATTTGCGCAGCAGCCCCCACACTTGCGCCAGTAGATACGAGGGTCGAGGTTGTAGTTTGTGAGGCCCTTTTATGATGGGATAGTCGGTAAAAGCGTGTTGGATGAAGGTGGGCATCTTCCAGCATTTTCGCCAGCGCATCTCGCCCGGAGCTTTGCTTTGGGGTAGCGACTCCACCTTGGGTAATGCGTGGTAGTACGCCACCGGTCGATTCATGGATGAGCGGGCATTGCAGAGCTCTTTCTCCATGCTTACGTAATTAGGGCGCACATAGCCAAGTTCGAATACCCAGGCATCGATTTTGAAGGGGCGGTCTGCCTGGGCATTCAGCTTTTGGACCAGTTCAATCGCGAGGCGGTGGGGATCGATGAAGTC
The DNA here is from genome assembly GCA_964551845.1 of uncultured Cyanobium sp. Lineage (GTDB taxonomy): Bacteria > Cyanobacteriota > Cyanobacteriia > PCC-6307 > Cyanobiaceae > Cyanobium_A. Next base: position 6,995 of record CAZKER010000236.1, on the reverse strand, counting down.
GCCATACATAAAAAGATGGCGAATCCCCTTGGCTTCTATCTGTTCAAGCAAGAAGTCTTGAAATGACTCCATCTTGCCGCTGTAGGCCAGCCTCTGCCGTCCTGCAAAGCCGAATTCATGGAGTGGAAAGGAAACCTTCCAGACCGGCACACCTATTTGCTCCAGATGCCGGGCCAGCCTGGCGAAGAAGCTGCCGATGGGACCCATCAGCAGCAGCACCGGGCCCTCAATCGTGACGCTCTGGGCCATTCGGTTAGCTCTCAGCTGGGCTTGAAGGGCTGTTCAGTGATGTTTTAAGCGGGGCTTCCAGTGGCGAAAGATACGCTGCCACCACGCTAATTGATTCCGGGGTTCTTTGCGCCAGCGACACAGCTCTTCGATCGCTTCTTCCGGCTCGATGAACAGCCCACTATGGCGACTGACATAGCGAGGATAGGCGATCAAGCTGGCGTGGACTAGCTCATCGAGCTCCAGCTTGCGGCCTCGTCGATCGCAACTCACCCTGTCATGGCTTAGGCCCCAGCCTGCATAGAAGGGCAGCCCCCAAGTGTGCACCTCACGCTCGCGCAGCAACGCCTCGAAGCCGGCTAGGGAGGTGAGCACATGGATGGCATCCACGGCGTCATACAGCTGATCGATGGCGGCATCGATCACCACCTCGTCGCTATATCCATCCGGGTCGAAGCCCCCTGTGCTCCCGGGCCGCAGTCCTGCCACCACGTCCGGATGCGGTTTGTAGATCAGCCACGCCTGCGGTTCGGCGCGGCGCACGGCCTCCAGAAGTTGCCGGTTCGTTCGTAGCCCGGGCGAGCCATAGCGAATCGAGGCGTCACTTTCCACCTGGCCGGGCACCAGCACCACCCGGGCGGCGTTTACCGGCCGCTGCCAAGCCGGCGCTGCCAAATTATATTTCGTGATTGCTGCCCGCACCAGCTGGTGGCGCAGCTCCGCGCCCCGGCGCTTCTCGGCTGGTGTGAACTCATGCTTTGCCAGCAGCAGTTCCAGATCTGACGTCGAACCGGCGTCGTAGTAGATGCCGCGTCGATCGATGATCCAGGAGAGCGGCGCGATCAGATTGGCCCCCAGGCCCACCGAGCGCACGAAGCCATCCTCCACGCGCAACAGGGGTTGACCTTCCATCCGCTGCCGCTCCAGCCCCTTCCCCCGGTTGCGCCCCCAGATCGCCAGCGCCTGTGCCTGCTCCGTGGACGGCTTGTCTCGCCGCCGGAAGCGCACCTGGCTGCCGGCCAGGAAGCGCCGCAGGATCGGCTGCTTCCATGGTTTGAAGCCAAAGGCCTCGATCCGCTGCGGAAACTCACGCCAGCGCCGCTGTTGCAGCCCCAGCACCCGCATCAGCCGCTCCGGTGGGCAACGCCTGTGCTGATGCGGGTCGATGTAGGTGGGATAGGTGATCAGCGCCGCATGGATCAGGCGCTCCAGGTCGCTGCCGCTCCGCCGCCGTTCCGGGGGCGGAAGCGCATCCTGGGTGAGCCCCCAGCCCGCATAGAAGGGCATGCCGAAACAGTGCACGGGCCGGCCCCAGAGCAGGGCCTCGAAGCCCAGCTGGGAGGTCACCACATACACCGCCTCCGCCCGCTGCAGCAGGGCCGCCGGATGGCCGCCATCGCCGCTGAGCACCACATTGGGATCCGCCAGCCCGCCTGCGCTCTGATGCCGCTGCCAATAATCTTGGAAATACCCCTGTTTGCGGCCCCGTGCCACATCCGGATGCATCCTCAGCACGATCCGGCTGTGGGGATGATCGCGCTTGGCGGCCGCCAGCATCGCCTCGAAGCTGCTGGCCTCAGCCAGGCCGCCGCTGATCGATTGGTCGCCGGCGGTCTGGTCCACCACCAGCACAAACGGCTCTTGCGGCGTCGGCGATTCCGGTGCGCCGTTGTATTTGCTCAGCCGCTCTTGGCACCACAGTTGCTGCAGCTGCCGCGCCCTCTGCCACTCGCTGGCCTCGATCGGGCCAGCGATCAGCCGTTCCAGCCGGCTTGGCCGGCTCGCGTCGTAATAGATGCCAAGGTCGTCCAGCACCAGAGACAGGGGCGGACCGTCGCCACCGAGCCCAAGTGAGCGCAGAAAGCCATCCTCGCAGCGCCATAGGGGCAGGTTGCGCCGCTGGGCTAGGCGTTGGGCGCCCTGGGCCGATGGTTTGTTGCCCCAGGCCAGCAGGGCCGTGAGGGGTTGCTCCCGGCAGGCCCTGCGGCCCCGGCGCAGTGTTGCCGGCGCCAGCAGAGAGGCCAGGGTGGGTAGGCGTGCCATCGCCGCGCTTGGCACCCCCAGCACCGGGGCTCGCTCTAGCAGCAGCGGCGTTTCGAGCACCAGTTATTGCAAGCGGGGTTTGATGTGATGGAAGCTACCCAGCCACCGAAGCTGGCTTCTAGGGCAAACAGGCTGATTCTTCAGCGCCACTGCCCCCTGCCGCTGCACGAATCCGGTGCCACGCCGGAGCGGCTTGCGGCCTATCTAGCCCTGGTGGATCGGCCGCTGGCGGCCCTGCTGGCCAGAGATAGGCTGCAAATGCTCGATTCCGGTCGCTTTCTCTATAGCTCCAGGCCCTTGCGGATCCTGCATTTGGAGCTTGTGCCCACGCTGGAGCTGCGGGCTTGCCTTCAGGGCGACAGCCTCCATTTCCGCAGTGAGGAGTGCCGCATCGCCGGCCTAGGTCGCTGGACTAACGCCGTGTCGTTCGGCCTAGCTGCCGATCTGCGTCCGGCGGCTGCGCTGCTGGACGGAAGGGCGACGGTGTGGCTAGATCTCCCCTCCTCCAGTGGTGCCTGGGGGAGGTCGCTGGCGGCCAGGGCCCTCGAGCAGGTGCTCGACCGAATGCAGCGCCGCTTGAGCCGAAGCCTGGGCAAAGACCTGCAAACCTGGCTCATGGAGACTCAAAAGTCAGGTTAAATTTAGCGATAGATTCGATATAGATTTGGCGTCTTCTCCAGCTGCCAGCAGCCGCACGGGCAAGCGCACCGACGGCATTCAGGGCCTCAGCGGCTGGCGGATTCAGTGGCGAGTTGTCGACGCTCTCACTTACCGGGAGTTGCGTACCCGCGTTAGTGAGGTGAAGGGGGGATTTTTGGGAGTGCTGCTGCAGCCACTCGGGCTGCTAGCGATCTGGATGATCTTTCTTTCGGCATTGAGTTTAAATCGTGGCGGCAGCTTGAATGTGGTGCTGTTTCTCACGTCTGGCATTGTTTTATTCAGTATTTTCAGCCATATTGCCAGTCGCAGTATTTCGGCTATCAATGCCAATGAGGCGCTTTTGTTTTATCGGCCAGTCAAGCCGATTGATACGGTAATAGCCCGCACCATATGCGAATCCGGGCTTTACATCTGCTGCATGTTTATCATGCTTGCGGGCACCTGGATCTATCTGGATCAGGTGGTCATGGCTGACCTTGGCCTGTTTTTAATTTCGCTGCTCATGGCCGTCTGCCTGGGTTTTTCTACGGGCGTGATTTTCATGACGGCAGGCCATCTTGTTCCGGCCTTTGGCCAGGTGGCCATTTGGATTCCGCGCATTCTCTGGTTTCTTTCGGGAGTGCCTTTCCGCTATTGGATTTTTCCCGCTTGGACTAGGCCTTTCTTCATATGGAATCCGCTTATGCATTGCATTGAGCTGAATCGCCGGGCGATGAGTGATGACTATTTCACGCCGGACGCTAATCTTGGATATGTTATAATTTGGGTCATCGTACAAACTACGATTGCGTTATGGATTTACTCCAACAACGAGAGGCGCTTGCTCACCCTCTAGCCCAGCGCCTTCATCATGAGTTTCATCGCATCGTTTCGTTAGCCCCAGTTCGCCCATGATCAGGGTAAGCGGCCTCACCAAGAGCTACGTGTACCAGGGCCAGCGAAGTGTCATTTTTAAGAATCTAAATTTTACTATAGCTACCGGAGAATCAGTGGCCATTCTCGGTGCTAATGGCGCCGGCAAAAGCACGTTGCTGAGGCTACTCGGAGGTATTGATCTCCCTGATAGCGGCACGATTGAATCCGATGCCTCCATCTCTTGGCCCGTGGGGATTGTGGGCGGCTTTCAGGGCAGTCTCACCGGCCGTGAAAATGTCACGTTCGTGAGTCGTATATATGCCGCCAAGCGTGATATTCCGATGAAGGTGCGCTATGTCGAGGAGTTTGCTGAGCTGGGTGTCTATTTTGATCGCCCCTTTAAAACCTATTCCAGTGGTATGCGCTCGCGCATTGCTTTTGGCCTATCGATGGCCTTTGATTTTGATGTTTATCTGATTGATGAGATTACGGCTGCGGGTGATCAGCGTTTCCGCGAAAAGAGTAAGCGTCTGTTGTTGGATCGTAAGCAGCGAGCTGATTTCCTGATGGTGGATCACAACCTCTGGGGCTTGAAACTGCATTGCGATCGCGCCTTTATTCTCGATGGTGGAATCATCGAAGAATTCAGCAATTTGGATGAAGCTGTCACAATCCATACCGAGCGGCTTCTCTCCGGCACGGTATCGGCTGCACCCGAATCCCTAGGCAGCACAGAAGCTACCCATGATCCGGTGAGTTGATCTAGCCTATCGCCATTCAGTTCTTCCAGCGTTGCTGGAATCATGTTTGATCTTGATAATGCCAATCCGCTTAAGCGATTCTTTGCTCGAGAGCAGGAGGCGCAGCTGGCCGACGACGCGGTTTATACGGATCCCAAGGTGGTGCCGATCAAGCCCCCTAAGCCGCGGGTCAGCTTGCTGCGCCGATTCTCCGTGGTGCAGTTGCTGCTCTTACCCGTGCTCGGCTCGGCGATTTATTTTTATGCAATTGCGCGTGATCGTTTTGTTACCCGATCTGATTTTGTGATTCGCAAATCAGAAGACGCGGCCAATGCTGATGGTGGCAGTCTTGGCTCTCTGTTGGGGCGCAGTAATCAGCTTTCACTGGAGGATGCACGCTTCCTCAAAACCTATCTGCAATCACCGCAAGTTCTTAGCGATCTCAAGCGTAGTTACAACCTTGAAAAATCCTATGCACGCGATGGCCTAGATCCCTTTGCCGGTATCGAGCAGGGCACCAGCCCAGAGAAAACACTGCGCTTCTTTAAAAAGCAGGTTTCGGTGAGTTTGGATGAGCTTTCGGGGGCGATTGTACTGCGCACGGTTGGGCTGAATCCCAAGGCTTCCTACAATCTAAATCGTTTCATGCTCGACAAAAGCGAGCAGTTTGTTAATCGTCTTAATCAGGATATTAGCCTTAAGCAGCTCAATTTTGCCGAGCAGGAGTTGCGGCGTGCTCGCGCGAATCTTGAGCAGGCAAAGAATCGGCTGATCACCTACCAGAATGCCAATGTAGTGGTGATTGATCCTAAGGGTGAGGCCGAGTTGGCCGGTGCCACTATCAGCAAATTGCAGGAGCGATTGGTGGAGAAGAAGGTGGAGCTAGCAACACTGCGGCGTCAGTATAAAGATCCCCGTGAGCCGGAGGTGCTCGCTATTGCAGATGAGGCCCGTGAGCTCGAACAGCAGATTGCCCAGGAGAGGCGGCTACTGGTGTCCACGAAGGGGCGCAACCTCAATCGCAAGGCGGCCGATGTAGTGAAACTTGAATCCGAAGTTTCCTTCGCTACGGATAGCTACAAGCTGGCGCTTACCTCCGTAGAAAAAGCACGGGTGGAGAGCACGCGGCAGCAAAAATTTATGGCCCTGTTGTCAGCACCCCAGCTGCCTGAGGATCCTGAAAACAACTGGCGTAGTAAGGGTTTTGTAACCATCTTAGCGTCATGTGCGGTAGCCTTTAGCCTCTCGAAGTTTGTGCTCGGTATGCAAGCCAGCCATCGTCAGTGACCAGTCATCTCTTATAGATCAATGCTCTGGAGGTCGGTGCGTCGCTGGTTCTCCATCTGTCTGCGCGAGGATTGGGCCTGGGACGTTGACGCTTCCACCGCCCGCCTTGTGCTCAGATCGCCGCCTAGGCCTGGCTGGTACATGCTTACGGTGCTGCATCGCAGCGAGCAATTACGCTGTTACGGCCTGTTCAACAGCAGCCAGGGTCGTGTGCTGATCAGCGGGCGCCTGCGTCGCCGTTTGGTGCGCATCACCGCAGGTGGCAGCGATCTCACCTATGAGCTCCACGGGCTCAATGGTGAAAGTCAGCTGCCCGTACTGAGACTTCAGCCTCAGTTTGCCTGGCGGGCACACCGTTTGCTGCGGCGCAAGCTGCTGCGGCTTCACCCGGGTTACGACCGGGCCAGCCTGAAGCGCCCCCTGCCCAGGCTGTGGCGTGATTACAACCGCCTGCTGGCACGGGGGAACTGGCCTTTGGTGGGCTACGACGAATGGATCGAGCGCCTGGAGCGGCCGGCCTTGGCCGCGGATCTGGCAAGGCCCACGCAGGATTTCCCAGCGGCTGCCGCCGGTGAGGCCGGTAGCCTTCCCCGCTTCGCTCCGGGGCTCTGGGGCCGGAGTCCAGATCCCGAAGGCCTAAAGCGGTCGCTTCGCAGCCTCGAGCAGCAGTGGCCTGGACCGTTCGTGCTGCTCGATCCTGACAGGGCCGCTGAAGATGACGACCCTCAGACCTGGTTGCTGCTGCTGCAAATCGGTGACCGGCTCGCCCCCCAGGCGTTGCGCCGCTTTGCCGAGGCGCTCGCCCACCATCCCCAGGCGCTTGTGTTCTACGCCGATGAGGATCGCATCAGTTCAGCTGGGCGACGACACAGCCCCCAGTTCAAACCCTCCTGGAATCCCGATCTGCTTTATAGCGATCCCCACTACTCCCATTGTTGGTTGATCCGGGCTGATCTGGCCCTGAAGGTTGCCCACACCTTGGCCGCTGCGGAGGAGCCGGTGAGCCTCTACGGGCTGGTGCTGGAGGCCACCGCGGCTTGCCGGCCCGAGCAGATCGTGCACCTGCCTGATGTTCTCTACCACCGCGCTGATCGCCCCGATGAGCATCGGGGCGACGCCGCCAGCGCCGCCACCCTGGCGAAGTTTCTTGCCCGTCAGGGCCAGGTGGTCAAGGTCACGTCC
>CAZKER010000235.1:0-3059 GCA_964551845.1 uncultured Cyanobium sp. | reverse complement strand
GCGAAGGCGACCAAGCTGGCGAAGGACTACGGCCTGAACGTCCTGGGTATCAGCATCAGCCCGGCCCAGATCGCCCGGGCCACAGCTCTCACCCCAGCCGGCCTCACCTGCCGCTTTGCGGTGATGGATGCCCTGGCCCTGGAAATTGACAACGCCAGCGTTGATGCCGTCTGGAGTGTGGAGGCCTGCCCCCACATGCCCGACAAGCAGCGCTATGCAGATGAGTTGTTGCGGGTGCTGAAACCCGGCGGCCTGCTGGCAGTGGCCGATTGGAACCGGCGCGATCCGGCTGATGGCGCCATGGATCGCCGAGAGCGCTGGGTTATGCGTCAGTTGCTTGAGCAGTGGGCTCACCCTGAATTCGCCAGCATCCGCGGGCTGCAAAGGCATCTCGAGCAAAGCCAGCAGGCTGGTGGCATGACAATCGAAACAGGCGACTGGACCAACGCCACCCTGCCCTCCTGGATCGAATCGATTTTGGAAGGGGTACGCCGGCCCGGCGCCATCCTTGGTCTGGGTCCCTTCGCCGTCTTGCAGGGGCTACGCGAAACTCCCACAATCCTGCTGATGCGTTGGGCCTTCGCCACCGGCCTGATGCAGTTTGGCGTCTTCCGCGGTCGCAAGCCCAGCCAGGCCTGAACGACGCCTAAGCGAGGTTCGTGATCGGGTAGGCCCCAAATAGGGCTAGGTGCTCGCAAAGGGGCGCCAGCTCCGCCAGAGCTGCCTCCAGCGGAATAGATCCATCTGGAAGCTCCAGATCAACGAAAAAGATGTACTCGCCCATCTCCCGCTTGGAGGGGCGCGACTCGATCCGACCCATGTTTAGCCCCCTCTGGGCAAAGCAACCAAGTGCTTCGAGCAAAGCCCCAGGCTGGTTGGAGTGCAAGGAGAAGGCGAGACTGGCCATCGGCCCATCCGATGAGCGGGGTCCCCGCCGCAGCAACAGGAAGCGGGTGCAGTTGCCCGCCACATCATTGATCGGGTAAGCCAGCTCCAGCAGACCGTGCTCCGTACCAGCCTGCTGGGAAGCGATCGCCGCCCGGAAGCGACTGCCCGCCACCATGCGGGCCGCCTCCGCCGTCGAGCTGGTGGGCAACTGCAAGGCCTGGGGCAGGTGTTCCGAAAGCCACTGGCTGCACTGGGCCAGGGCCTGGGGATGGGACAGCACCTCACTCACCCCTGCAATCGGGCCGCTGCCAAGCAGGGCATGGCGGATCGGCAACACCAGGGCACGGGCGACGCTGAGATCCGGATGCTCCCAAAGAGCGTCCAGACAGGCCGTCACCCCCCCCTCCACTGAATTCTCCACAGGCACCACTGCGGCATCGCAGTTGCCCTGGGCCAGGGCCTGAACCACTGCACGAATGCCTAGCTGAGGCACCAATTCAGGGTTGGCGACACCTTCCAACTCGGCTAGTTGCCGGGTTGCCTGCTCGCCATAGGTGCCAGCCGGCCCGAGAAAGGCAAAACGCATCGTTTCCGAAACCGAGGACAGGCCATCGGGTGGTGACCGATAGGATCATGGCGCGCCGGCCCGCAGGCCATGCCCCTGGCCTTCAGCGCCAGTCAGCAACTGCAACTTGCTGTAAGCGACCAGCCAGAACGGCTGGCCTCCTACCTGAGCGATCAGGACCGGGTCGTCAAAGCCCTGCTGGACCCCAACCAGCTCGAGCCCCTCGGCCCCGGTCGCTATCGCTACGCAGTAACCCATCTGCAGGTGTTTCAACTGCAGATTCAGCCGGTGGTAGATCTGCGTACCCACTTGGCTCCTGGTCGACTGGTGCTCGAAGCCACCGAGTGTGAACTGGAGGGGTTGGGGCTAGTGGATGATTTCCAGCTCACCCTGGGGTCCTGGTTGGCGGCGGGCGCCACCGGGCTGGAAGGGGAAGCCAGCTTGGCCGTGGCGGTGAGCCAGCCATCGCTGCTCAAGCTGATTCCAGCCAAGGTGCTAGAGGCAACCGGCCGCTCCTTGCTGGCAGGCATTCTGCTCGGCATCAAGGGCCGGGTGGGGCAGCAGCTGCTCAGCGACTATCGCCTCTGGTGCCAGGAGCACTGAGCTCCAGCCGCCCCAGAAAACTGTGGCGATGCATCGGCGTAGTACCCAGGTTTTGGAGAGCAGCGCGATGCAAGGCCGTGCCATAACCAACGTGACGCTCCAGCCCATAGCCGGGATAGCGCGCTGCCAGGGCTTTAATCAATGCGTCCCGGGCCTGCTTAGCCAGCACGCTGGCAGCCGCAATCGCCAGGCAGTGGCTGTCGCCGCGCACCAGGGTGCGCTGGTCGCCATGCCATCCCCGCAGGGGCAGCACCCCATCTACGAGCAGTAGCTCAAACGGACACGACAGTTTCTGCAGGGCGCGGTGCATGGCCAGCTCGGTCGCCAGCCGGATGCCCCCACGGTCGATTTCGGCTGCTGATGCCTGGCCGAGGGCCCAGGAGGCCGCCAGTCGCGAAATGGTGGGCACTAGGGCCGCCCGGCGCCGAGCAGTCAGTTTTTTGCTGTCGGTCAGACCCAGCTCGGCCAAGGGGGCCAGGGCTCCGGCTGGCAGCACCACCGCGGCTGCGAAAACAGGACCGAACAGACAGCCGCGACCGACCTCGTCAACGCCGGCGCACTTACCCGGATCCCTGCCCAGCCAGGGATCCGGTTCCAGCGGGGCCACTCAGCTAGAGGCAGAGGAGCGGCGGCGGCGGCGGCGCGGCTCGCCCGACTCATCCAGCTCCGGCTCAGCGACTGCCGCCGCAGTGGCGGCTTGGGAGGTAGCAGCTAGGGAGGTTGTGTTTTTCGCAGCAGGGGTTTGGGCCGCTGAACTGCGGGTGCGACCGCGGCGGCCTGGAATCTCGACCTCAGGCGGAGCAATGCTGGCAGTGGTCGGCACCGACACCGTGACCACTGTTTCCGGCTCGCTCAGCTCTGGCAGGGGGGTGATTTCCACCGGAGCCGGCAGAGCCACAGACTCTGACAACACAGGAGAAACCGCAGAAGAGAGACCAGAAAATATCCAGCCCATTGCTGTAATGGAGGTATACCAACAGAATTCCGGCAGTGATTATTTTGC
>CAZKER010000234.1:0-2354 GCA_964551845.1 uncultured Cyanobium sp. | reverse complement strand
CGCCAGGCAGGGGAGCTTCCACAGGAAGCGGCCGGTGTGGTCGTAGGCCTCCATGTCCTCATCCCGGTCATTAACCAGCAGGTAGGAATCCCCGGGTTGGACTGGTGCCGGCTTCCTCTGAACCGCGGGGATCGAGGCCGCCGCTGGGGACAGCTGTTGCCAGGGGCGCGGCTGGCTTCTCGCTATAGGTGACTGCCCAGGTCGCCTGCTCGCAGAGGATCTCCTCGCCGCACTCAGTGCCGTTGATTGCCTCAAACAGCTGCAGAACGCCGCGCTGCTGCTGGGGCTGGTCGCGGTAGAAGCGAAAGCGATCGGCAAATCGCTCGGCGTTCATCGGGGTGGTCATGGGGAGTGGTGCTGACCACTGCCTTTGCCAGCTGGTGCTCAACCCTGCATCTGCCTGGATCCCGCGCACCCGTGATGCGGTGGGATGGGAGACCCTGCTGATCCATCAGATACTGAGGGGATCGGACTTGTGCCATGGCCAGCGCAGCCACCCTGCTTGTATTCGGTCCTGATCAGGTGCTTGCACTGCTGCGTGAGCGCCAAAGCGAATGGCGGCAGCGCTATCAGCTGCAACGCATTGGGCTGTTCGGCTCTATGGCTCGCAACCAGGCCACGGCCTCTAGTGACGTGGATGTGTGGGTTGAACTCGATCCCCTCACGCCTTACGCCACCGTGCATCTAAAGCACGAGCTGGAGGAGCTGCTGCAGCGCCCGGTTGATCTGGTGCGCTTGCGGGAGCGCATGAATCCCGCCCTGCGGCAGGCCATCCTTCAAGAAGGCATAAGCACGTGAGCGGTGAGCTGCTGTTGCTGCTTACCCCGCTGCGGCAGGCCCTGGAGCGGATCGAGCGCAAGGCGCAACCCTTGCTGAGGGATCCGGCACTGCTGGACCGTGAGGAAGGCCAGGACCTGCTCGATGTGATTTGCATGCAGTTCCTGGCAGCAGGGGAAGCACTCAAACGACTGGACAAGCTCCAGCCCGGCTTGCTCGCGGCCAGCTTTCCTGACATCGACTGGAAGGGAGCCATGGGCTTCCGAGATGTCATTGCGCACCAGTACTTCGATCTCGATGCCGAGCAGGTGCTGCTGATCTGCCAGCAGGCCCTACCCGGCGTTCTGGCTGCCAATCGCGACCTTGAGCAAGGCAGTTAGGACACGACCTAAGCCAGGACCGATGACCGCCCCCGGATGGCGGGGGGCATCGCGGGCCAGCGAACTCCAGCCCACGGCCCCGCAGCTGGGCACTCAAAGCACAATCACCCGGGCGGCTGAGCCCCAGATCAGCTGCTGATTGCGGGCCAGCAGCAGGGCCTGCTCCCGCGGCAGCCAGTGGGGAGCAGCGCAGATCTGACCATCGCCATCGAGGAACAGGTGCCGCGCATTAGTTCTGCCCTTGGCGACAAGGTGAAAGAAGGCTTGGCGGATCGAGCTTGCTGGCTCAGCCTGCGGAGCGCCTGCTGCTGCCGCCGCCAGAGAGGGCAGCTTCCTGAGCCTCAGCCCAACGGCCTGATCTGCACGATCGCCGCGCGTAGCTCGAACTTATTGACGCTGTCCCAGCACCAGTCCACCAGAGCCGCTCCGGCAGCGGTGTGCAGCGGCAGGAGCTGCTCCAGCCGCCGGTCGCGCAGGTCGGCCAGGCTTGCAATGGAGATCACCACGTCGCCAGCTCCATCAGGTGCGGGAGATCGGCCGCGCCGTGATGGCCGGATCGCGCTGGAACAGACCGTCGAGGTAATGCCGGCTCACGGCCCGGTCCTTGCAGCCGTGCTGGAACAGGAAGCCCGCAAGCGCGGCCTGCAGCAGGCGGTACTGGTCCCAGTTGGGATGGCTGCTGATGAATTCCCGCATCGCCTGGTGCAAATCCTCCGGGAACTCATTGACGACACTCACGTGGGCCGGGAGATGGACTGGGATCTGGCTCATGCGTTCTTCACGGCAGTGCACCCATCAAGTCACGAGCACCGCAGCGGCGTCAAAGCAGCAAACCCAGTCCGACAAGGCCGTGTCTTGCCGTGAGAAGCGAGGTATGAGCTGCCTTCCTGGCGGCTTGCTGTTCCTCTTGTGCTGGCCAAAGCTCCCCGCTGCCGGCGGTCAAGAGGAGAGGGCTTTTCCACAGCGGGCGCCGCCCTGCTGGCTCCAGCGGCGAGGTCTGGGGCGTTCAGCCTGTGGAAAAACCGCCGCTTGTGGTGAGAAACCTCTGAATTCGGGGGAAAACCCCATAGCTCAGCAGCCCTGATCGATCCGCCCACTCCCCTGCAGCAATACCAATCGGGTTTAGCCAAACAACAGCTCCTGTCTGATCTCCAACGCACAACCGCCCCTGCACGAGCCTCAGCTCTATGGCAGGGG
>CAZKER010000233.1:0-3575 GCA_964551845.1 uncultured Cyanobium sp. | reverse complement strand
TTCTGCTCAGTTGCGGCGGACTGCTGAGCGGCTTTACCCGCCCCCTGGCCAGGCTGATTGACCAGTTCGAGCGCTTACCTGGCATCGGCCCGCGTACGGCCCAGCGGCTTGCCCTGCACCTCTTACGCCAGCCTGAGGAGCAGATCCGCAACTTCGCCGACGCCCTGCTGGCCGCTCGCAGCCAGGTAGGCCAGTGCCGGCGCTGCTTCCACCTCTCGGCCGAGCCGATCTGCGAAATCTGCTGCAACGAAGAGCGCGGTAACGGCCAGCTGTGTGTGGTGGCCGATTCCCGCGACCTGCTGGCGATGGAGCGCACCCGGGAGTTCAAGGGGCACTACCACGTGCTCTGCGGACTGATCTCACCGATGGATGGCATCGGCCCCGAGCTGCTGCAGATCCAGCCCCTGGTGAACCGGGTCGACAAGGAATCCATCAGTGAGGTGATCCTGGCTCTGACGCCGAGTGTGGAGGGCGACACCACCAGCCTCTATTTGGCCAGGCTGCTCAAACCATTCACCACCGTGAGCCGCATCGCCTACGGCTTACCCGTCGGCAGCGAGCTGGAGTACGCCGACGAGGTAACCCTGGCCCGGGCCTTTGAAGGCAGACGCCAGATGGAGTAGCCAAATGAACCGGAGCCGCTACAGCAGCATCGCCCCAGCCGAGCGCCTGCCCGAGTGGCTGCGGCGCCCAGTGGGCAATGCCTCCGCCCTGGAAAACGTGCAGGGACTGGTGAAGCAGCAACGGCTGCACACCATCTGCGAGGAGGGCCGCTGCCCCAACCGAGCCGAGTGCTACGCCGCCGGCACCGCCACCTTTTTGCTGGGAGGCCCGATCTGCACCCGCAGCTGCGCCTTCTGCCAGGTGGAGAAGGGCCAGGCACCCCAGCCCCTAGACGCCGGCGAGTCCGAACGGGTGGCCGAGGCAGTTGCCGCGCTGCAGCTCAGCTACGTGGTGCTCACGGCCGTGGCCCGCGACGACTTAGCCGACCACGGCGCCCACCTATTCACCACCGCCATGGCTGCGATTCGCCAGCGCACACCCGGAGTGGGCATTGAAGTGCTCACCCCCGACTTCTGGGGCGGCCAGCGCGACGAACAGGAGGGGTTGGCGGCCCAACGGCAACGGCTGGCCGCAGTGCTGGCGGCGCAGCCAGCCTGCTTCAACCACAACCTCGAAACCGTGGAGCGCCTCCAGGGGGAGGTACGCCGCGGCGCCACCTACCGCCGCTCCCTATCTTTGTTGGCCGCTGCCCGCGAACTGGCGCCCGCCATCCCCACCAAGAGTGGGCTGATGCTGGGGCTGGGCGAAACCGAAGCCGAGGTGCTGCAGACGATGGGCGACCTGCGATCAGTCGATTGCCAGCGCCTCACCCTGGGGCAATACCTGCGCCCATCCCTTGCCCACATTCCGGTTGCTCGCTACTGGACTCCGGCGGAATTCGAACAGCTGGGAGCCATCGCCCGAGAGCTGGGGTTTGAGCAGGTGCGCAGCGGGCCGCTGGTGCGTAGCAGCTATCACGCAGCCCCTCAACCAACCAGCAGTCGATAGGCCGCATCAAGGCGCAGGAAGGCGGTCACGTCACCACCTAGATCGGGGTGGTGGTTTTTGGCCAATCGCCGGTAGGCCCGCCGGATCGCGGCTGAGCTGGCACCGGGCGCCAAGCCCAATATTGCTAAGGCTTCCTGGCGGGGATCCGGTGCGGGCGCAGGCCTATCAGGCATGCCTGGGCTGCGCCGCAACAACTCCTCCACCACCCGCGTCGGAGCCTCCTCCAACCACTCCGGCGCGCGCGGGCCGTAGAGCGCGAAAGCAGCCCGCACAGCCCAACGCCAGCGGCAATGGGGGCCCCTCAAGGCTTCCACCAGCTCAGAGCCCAGGCCGGGGCAGCGGCGGTTTAGCTCCTGTTCCAGCTCGAGTCGCGGATCCCACCACTGGCTGCGCAATTCCTCCACCAGACCCCGCAAGCCACCGGGCGGCCCGAGACGCAGCTCCTGCCACCGGGGATGCAAAGCCATGGCGGCTCCCCAGCGCTCCAGCCGCGCCGCGGTGATCCCATGGGAAGCGGCGGAGGTGACGCGGCTGCGGCCCCGCTGGGGCGACCAGGCGCGCTGGTCCAACTGCTGCCTCAGAGCCCGCACCTCTCGGCGCAGGCTCTCGTTTTCGGCCAGCAGCTCCTCCACGTTGGCAGTAACCGGAGGTGCGGTGGCAGAGGGGCGCCAGTGGCGGGGATCAAAACCCATCCGACCCGCTTCCCCTTACCGAAAGAGCATTGTTGCTGAGCACGAACATGAAGGCGCCGGCATACTTGCCCCGATCGCCACTCCAACCGAGGGGCGAGCAAGATCTGGAGCTTGTAAGCGTTTGACCGGCGCGGCACGATTCCCCGCTAAGCGATCTCCAGGCCGGGGATGGACGCCGCGGGGACTACATCAGCGCCTGCTGGCACCCCTGCTGCTACTGACAAGCAATGGGCTGCTGGCGTTTTCCGTTTTGGCCGAGCCGGCGCCAGCCCCCAGCAGGCTCGACCTCAACGTCAACCTGCAGGCCCAGCCCTTGTTCAACCCCGCCGGGGGCGAGCGTCAAGGCGCCAGCTGGATGCAGCAACTCACCTTGGGGGCAGCATTCAGCAGCGGCCTGGCCAAGAAGCAGGAGCAGTGGAGCGAAGCCGACCACTGGCGCACAAACCTGCAGCTGATGTTGTTCAGCGGCGATGCCAACTACGCCGAGAGCCTCGGCGCCGCCTTTCCACTGCAGAGCACTGCCCACCCGACCGGTCTCTGGCTCACCGAGGCCAGTATCGAGCGCCAGCCCGGCCAGGGCGGCATCGGCATCAAAGCCGGGGTGTTCTCGCTCAATCCGGGGTTCGTGAGTGCCCCGGTGCTCGATGCCTATGTGCACTCAGCCCTAAACGACACCCTCAACCTCAGCGTTGACGGGCTGCCGATCAACCCTTATTCCGCCCCGGGCCTGCAGCTGAGTTGGCGACCGGAGCCTGCGGGCCGCTGGGGCGAATGGCACTACGGCACCTTTCTGCTGGATCCCGAATACAGCCTGGCCTCCCTATTCGGCGTCAACCCCGATCAGCCGCGCCTGAACGGCCACCTCCAGATAGTGCAGTGGAGCTACGAGCGCTTGCCGGGAGCGGCGGCCATGCAAAAGCCAATCCGCGCCGGCGACCAGCAAATCGCCCGCCAGCTGCCGCCGCCCCTACTACAGATCGCCAGCGGCTACCTCGACAACCGCAGCACCGGCAACCTGGATGGTGCTGCCATGGCCACCCTCACCATGGCGGCGCCGCTGCCGCTGGGACTCGACAACCGCCTCTGGCTGGGGGTAAACGCGGGCTTCGAGTGGGACACCAACCCGGTACCCCTCTTTCTGGGTGGGGGCTGGCTCAGCCAGGGGCTAGTGCCAGGCCGCCCCTTAGATGTGCTGGCCCTAGGGATCGGCAGCAGCCGCTTCAGCCCCACCCTCTCTCCTGGCCAAAGCAGTGAAACCGTGCTCGAGCTCAACTACAGCTGGCTGGTGAACGCCAACCTCAGCCTGCAGCCGGTGCTGCAGCTGATCCTCAA
>CAZKER010000232.1:0-4003 GCA_964551845.1 uncultured Cyanobium sp. | reverse complement strand
AGCGGCCGCGATCGGGTGGAAGCCGACGACCTCCAGGTGGCTGTGCGCCTGGTGATCGCACCCCGGGCCCTGCAGTTGCCGCCCCCCGATCCCGATCAGCCGCTGGAACCCCCGCCACCACCACCGCCCCAGGGTGAGCAGCCGCCTGAAGATCCCGACCAGCCTGAGAACGAGCAGCAGCCCGAGGAAGACAACGACGACGAACAAGAAGACGACAAAGAAGACGACGAAACCGAAGACGACAGTCCCGAAGATCAGGCGCCCCCCCAGGTCCCGGAGGAATTCCTGCTGGATCCTGAGGCCATCGCCATCGATCCGGATCTGCTGCTCTTCAACGCCGGTAAAGCCAAGAGCGGCGGCAGTGGCAGCCGGGCTGTGGTTTTCAGCGATTCTCGCGGCCGCTACGTGAAGCCGATGTTGCCCCGCGGACCGGTGAAGCGCATTGCTGTGGATGCCACCCTGCGGGCGGCGGCGCCTTATCAGAAGTCTCGCCGCGAGCGGCAGCCCCACCGCACCGTGATCGTCGAGGACGGCGACCTGCGCGCTAAACAGCTGCAGCGCAAAGCCGGTGCGCTGGTGATTTTCCTGGTGGATGCCAGCGGCTCGATGGCCTTGAACCGCATGCAGAGCGCTAAGGGGGCCGTGATCCGCCTGCTCACCGAGGCCTATGAAAATCGCGATGAGGTAGCCCTAATCCCCTTCCGCGGCGAGCAGGCCGAGGTGCTGCTGCCCCCTACCCGCTCCATCACCGCTGCGCGCCGGCGCCTGGAAGCGATGCCCTGCGGAGGTGGCTCCCCCCTCGCCCACGGCCTCTCCCAGGCAGCCAGGGTGGGTGCAAACGCTTTAGCCACCGGCGATCTGGGCCAGGTGGTGGTGGTGGCGATCACCGATGGCCGCGGCAACGTGCCCCTCAGTCGTTCCCTGGGTCAGCCCCTGCTGGAGGGGGAGGAGCCGGTTGACCTCAAGGAAGAGGTCAAGCAAGTGGCGAGCAAATACCGGGCTCTCGGTATTAAGTTGCTGGTGATAGACACAGAGCGCAAGTTCATTGGCAGCGGCATGGGTAAGGACTTGGCCGAGGCGGCTGGTGGCAAGTATGTGCAGCTGCCCAAGGCCAGCGATCAGGCCATTGCTGCCATCGCGATGGAGGCGATCAACGGGGTTTAGCTGCCGGGTAGAGCTCGTCGAAAAACTTGCCCAGGCCTACAGCCACGCTGCGGATGCTGTCCATGAAGCGGGGATCATCCGTGAGCTTGGTTATATCACCCCCTACTGAATTCCATTTTGCGGTGAGCTGCTCGGCGTTGCTTACGGTGGCCTGCAGCTCCTGCAGGGTTTTGGGATTGTCGAGAGCGGCGATCACCTGTCGCAGGTGGGCACTGCTGCTGTTGAGATTGGTGATCGTGGGTTGGGCCGCCCTTACCGTGGATTCGAGCTCCTTCGCTAGAGCTTGGCCGTCTTTCATTAAGGCGGAGGTGTCCTTGGCGGTGCGGTCGAAGCTGGTGGCGGCGGTCGAGACCTTGTTGATCAGTTTCATCTGGTCCGTTTCAACCAGCATTTTGTGCATCAGGGTCGTCACGCTGGTGAGGCTTGGTCCCTGAATCCCTTCGATGCTGGCGCCATTGCAAATGGCTACGGCCTTGTTGCAAGCCTTGGAGCGTGGGTTGGGAGAGCCTGGCGGCAAGGGCGGGCCGCTGCTGATCAGGGCAACCTCAGCTTCGCCACCTAGTAATGAGGCTTCACCGATCTCCGCCCTTGTAGGCCGCGCCAGGTTCAGGTCGGCATGGTTAATTTCCAGCTCGGCAACAACCGCCTGGGGGGTCACTGTTACGCGCCGCACGCTTCCCACCAATACGCCCCGATAAGTCACAGGTGAACGCTCAGCCAGTCCCGCGGCTTCAGCAAAGCTGGCTTTGACTCTCCAGTTTTGCCGGCTCAGGGAGATGCCGCGTAACCAGAAGGAGAGCCCTACTGCGCTGCTAATCGCGGCTATCAGTGAGAAGCCGACAATTGCTTCTCGAATACTGCGGCGCATGGATTCAGAGCTCTGCAGGTTGCATTGGTCCGCGCAGGCTACCGCTCCTGAACTGAACCACGTAGGGATCGCTGCAGCTGCGGTATTCCTCAACTGTGCCGCTCCAGCGGAACTGGCCGTCGTACAGCAGCACTACACGCTCCGCTGAGCGTTCGATGGTGCTGTGAACGTGGCTGACTACTACTGAGGTAGCCCGCGCCACATCTGTGGTGCGCACGATCAAATCTTCGATGCGGGTGCAAGCCACCGGATCCAGGCCGGCTGTCGGCTCGTCGAACAGCAGCAGGGGCATCTGGTCGTCTGGCTTGGCAGGGTCGTCGATCAGGGCCCGGGCAAAGCTGACCCGTTTTTGCATGCCGCCGCTGAGCTCCCCAGGCATTTGCTCCTCGATGCCTTGTAGGCCGACCGCATGGAGGGCTGCGCCTACCCGCTCTCGTATTTCCCTTTCAGCCATGCGGCCGTGGCGGTAAAGCAGGAAGCCAACGTTTTCACGCACGGTCAGGGAGCCGAGCAGGGCCGGGTTCTGAAACACCAGCCGCACGTCCGGAGGATTGCGTTGGTCTAAGCGCAGGTAGCTCTGGGGGATGCCATGCAGGCTCAGGTTGCCGCTACTGGGCAGCTGTAATCCGGCTAGCAGGCGCAGGATGGTCGACTTGCCCGCCCCGGAAGGCCCTACCACCACCAGGCGTTCGCCGGCGGCGATGTGCAGATTCACCCGCTCAAGAACGCTGCGGCTGCCCCAGCGCACGCTGAGGTCGTCCATTGCGGCCAGCGGTGGTGCGAAAGAAGCCAGGGAAGGCCTTTGACGAAGGATTCCATCCTGGCCCTTTGCGCCGCCGATGGCTCTCCTTAAAGTTCAGCCAGTTGCGGCAGCGTCCTCTCCCCCCTTTTGCGCTCTTCCGCTCCGGTTTCTCGATTGCGGCGCTCCCGCCGACCGCTGCCGAAACCGGGTTGGTTGGGCCGCGGTGATCTGCGCCAGAAGGACCTGATGAGTCGATCCCGGCGGGCGGCCCGCTGGCTGCAGCCCGGTTTGGTGGTGAAGCGCTGGGTGCTCACCTCCGGGCTGGGGTTGTTGGTGGCATTGCTTGGCGCGGCGGTATGGGCCGATCTGCAGCCGATTTATTGGATGCTCTCCAGCATTCAGTGGCTGCTGGCCCAGGTCACCGGGGTGTTGCCCCGTAAGTTCACGGGACCGTTGGTGTTGCTCGTCGGAGCCGTGCTGATCTGGCTGGGCCAGAGCCGTAGTTTCGGCTCGATTCAGCAGGCCTTGGCTCCGGAAAAGGACACATTGTTAGTGGACGCCCTGCTGGCTCAGCGACGCCTCAATCGTGGGCCGAACATCGTGGCGATTGGCGGCGGCACCGGTCTTTCCACCCTGCTCAGTGGTCTAAAGCGATACAGCAGCAATCTCACGGCCATTGTCACTGTGGCTGATGATGGTGGTAGCAGCGGGGTGCTGCGCCGGGAGCTGGGCGTGCAACCACCCGGCGACATCCGCAACTGCCTGGCGGCGCTCGCCCGGGAGGAGCCCCTGCTCACTCGCTTGTTCCAATACCGCTTCAAGGCCGGTAGCGGCCTGGAGGGCCACAGCTTCGGCAACCTGTTTTTATCGGCTCTCACCGCGATCACCGGCAATCTGGAATCGGCGATCACCGCCAGCAGCAGGGTGTTGGCGGTGCAGGGTCAGGTGGTGCCTGCCACCAATGCCGACGTGCGCTTGTGGGCCGAGCTTGAGAACGGCGAACGCATCGAAGGTGAATCGAAGATCGGACACGCCACCAGTCCGATTGTGCGTCTGGGCTGCACACCTGAGCGCCCTCCGGCCCTACCTCGGGCCCTCGAGGCCATTGCAAATGCCGATCTGATCGTGCTGGGCCCCGGCAGTCTTTACACCTCGTTGTTGCCCAACTTGCTCGTGCCCGAGCTTGTTCAGGCCATCCGCCGCAGCAAGGCACCTCGCTTGTACATCTG
>CAZKER010000231.1:0-6300 GCA_964551845.1 uncultured Cyanobium sp. | reverse complement strand
AGCTGCTTGCTCACCGCCTGGGTGATCGGATGCAGCCGTGTGCCACTGCCGCCAGCCAGGATGATGCCCTTGCGGGTCATGGGCGGAGCATTCTGCTGGGAGGATGTTGCCATGGCAGCCCAGTGGGGTCTGTCTACACTGAAAGCAGTATTGCTACACACGCCACGCCATGGCGCTGAACATCCGCAACGGAGAAGCCGATCGCCTGGCTGCGGAGGTTGCAGCTCTTGCCGGTGAAACCAAAACTGCTGCAGTGATCCAGTCATTGCACGAACGGCTCGAGCGCCTGAAACAGCAACGGCACCAGACCGCCAATGGACGCCAGCTCCTCGCCGATCGCCTCAATGAGATTGGCCTACGTGCGGCCAGCCGTCCCGTGATCGACAGTCGCAGCCCCGAAGAGATCCTTGGCTACAACGCCATGGGCGTGCCCGGCTGATGGTGATCGACCCTTCCGCCGTGCTGGCGATCCTTCAAAACGAACCGGAGCGGGCTGCCTTCAACGCCGCAATCGCCGCAGCCGAGCAACGGCGCCTATCCGCCGCCTCTCTGGTGGAACTCTCGATCGTGATGGAGGCCCGCTTCGGCATCGAAGGCCAAAACGACCTGGACCTCTTCCTCGCCACAGCGAACATCGCGATCTTGCCCTTCAACGCCGATCAGGCACAAATTGCCCGTTCGGCCTTCCGCCGCTTCGGCAAAGGCCGCCACCCTGCAGGCTTGAACCTGGGTGATTGCTATTCCTATGCCCTGGCGCAGTTCTGCGCCGCACCACTGCTATTCAAAGGCAATGACTTTGGCCTCACGGATGTCCAAGCGGTGATCGCTTGAAGCTTGAGGATGGGGCCATGGCAGCACTGCAGCTCCTGATCCACGCCCCGGGCGCCCCAGGCCTGCGCTGGTTTGGCCTCGGTCCGGGGCTGCGGCCCACCCGAGGCCTGTGGAAGCTGCAGCGCCTGTTCAATAAGCACGCCTTCTGGGCACAGCAGCGCAGCCACGTGCAGCTGCGCCGCCTGCTGGCTGGCAGCACCGTGGTGGTGAGCCTCTGGCAGGGCAAGCGCCTGGTGGGCTTCGGCCGAGCCAGCAGCGATGGGATCTATCGCGCCGTGCTCTGGGATGTAGTGGTGGCGGGCGACCTACACGGCCAGGGCCTCGGCCGCCGGGTGGTGGAGGCCCTGCTAGCCGCTCCAGCCCTGCGCGGCGTCGAGCGCGTTTACCTAATGACCACCAACAGCGCCGGCTTCTACGAGCAGCTGGGCTTCCGGGACGCAGCTCCCCAGGCGCTGCTGGTCAAGCAAGCCGCGATCCCAGCCCAATCCTCGGGCGGCTCTTCTGCCTAGGCCGAGCGGGGCAGCGCGGGGCGGTGTGCCCAAAGCTGTACAGGCTGTACAGAATTCAGGAGCGCGAGCGAACCGAGCACCCTCCGGACTCCATCAACCCTGCACAGCCATCAACCCGGGGCTTTCAATCGGGAATAGCCGCCATCAAGCTGCCCATCTCCAGGGCCTGAAGGCCGTAATTCCAGCCCAGGTTGCTCTTAATGCCGGCGCGCTCTAGGGCCTGCTGCAGGGTGTCGGTGGTGAGCACCCCAAAGATCACGGGCACGCCGGTGTCGCGGGCCACGGCAGCCACGCCTTTACTCACCTCGGCCACCACCACATCGAAATGGGGGGTGTCGCCGCGAATCACGGCCCCCAGGGTGATCACCACCTGGTAGCGACCGCTGGCCGCCAGGCGCTGGGCCACCAGGGGGATCTCGAAGCTGCCGGGCACCCAGGCCACATCCAGCTGGGCACTGGCATCACTGGTGTCGACTCCGTGGCGCGAAAGGCAGTCGAGGCAGCCGCTCAGCAGCTTGCCGGTCACCAGGTCGTTGAAGCGGGCAACCACCACTGCGATGCGCAGACCAGCCGTATCGGTGAACCGCCCTTCAAAAATCGCCACGCTTCAGACCACAAAGATGCTCATGCCCCAGTTGAGCAGCACTAGGGCCACCCAGGCGAGGCCGCCAAGCAGGATCAGGCGGTTGGAGCGGCCTGAATCTTCGCTGCTGGCGTACAGCACCGGCACCGCCACAATCAAGGCGAACGACAGCACCACCAGAGCCAAAACGGTGAGGGTGTTGAGGATCTGCATGGATCAGCAGCGGCTACACGCCGATTAGTTGCGAGATTCTCACACGCAGACCCGGGGCCCCAGCACCCTTGCTTCACAACTCGATGCTGGGCCCGTGGAATATCGACCAGCGCTACGTTGTACGTAAGTCTGATCGATGGGCCATGGATGTCACCACGGTGTCGCCGAAGTTTCAGGTGGTCATCCCCCGCGGCGTCCGTGAGCAGATGGGACTGAAAGCGGGGCAGAAGCTTCAGGTGGTGCCTCTACCAGGCCGGATCGAGCTGGTGCCCGTGGCAGCGCCTGGCGCACTTCGGGGCTTCGTGGCCGGGCCCAACAGCTTCGACCGCGAACTTGATCGCGAGCTCGCCCATGGCTGAAACGCTCTGGCTAGTGGATTCATCGGGCTGGATCGAATATTTCACCGATGGCCCTAATGCCAGCTGCTTCGCCCTGGCCATCGAGGAACCGAAGGGCCTAGTAGTGCCAAGCCTGAGTTTGCTGGAGGTGTATCGCTGGATGCTGCGTCAGCACGGCGAGGGACCAGCCGTTCAGGCGATCGCCCTGATGCGTCAGGGCACAGAAATTGCTCTAGATGCCGCCCTAGCTCTACAGGCAGCCCAACTGGGACTGCAGTGGAAGCTGCCGCTCGCCGACAGCGTGATGCTGGCCACCGCCTTAGCCCACCAGGCCACCTTGCTCACCCAAGACGCCGACTTCGAGGGAATTCCCGAAGTGGAGTTCATTCCCAAAAAAAGCTGAACGTTCCGGCAGAGCTCATCGGGCCAGCGCGCCTACCATCAGCTCCCCCTGTGCATGCCCATCGCCGTGGCCGCGGAAGCCGATCAGCAGCTTTCGCTCACCGCCGCCCTGGGCCTGCCAGAGGAGACCCCGCCCGCTGAGGCCGCTGGCCCCACTCGTCCCCGCAGCCGTCAGCGCCAAGTCGCCCCAACAGCTCCGCCGGCCCCCAGCCCAAGCCCCGACTCGGACCTGCCCCCCTGGCACCACCACGGCCTGGTGGCACCAGAGCAGCTGACGCCGATGCTGCGTCACTACGTGGAGCTCAAGGCCGCCCATCCCGATCGGGTGTTGCTCTATCGCCTCGGCGATTTCTTTGAATGCTTCTTTGAAGACGCCATCACCCTCTCGCGCCTGCTGGAGCTCACCCTCACCGGCAAGGAGGGCGGCAAGGCCGTAGGTCGGGTGCCGATGGCGGGCATTCCCCACCATGCCGCCGAGCGCTACTGCGGCGAACTGGTGCGCCGCGGCCTGTGCGTGGCCCTCTGCGACCAGCTCGAAACCGCCCCAGCCAAGGGCCCAGCCAAAGGCGAACTGCTCAAGCGCGGCATCACCCGGGTGCTCACCCCCGGCACGGTGCTTGAAGAGGGCCTGCTGGCGGCCCGCCTCAACAACTGGCTTTGCGCCGTGGTGATGGAGGGAGCGTGCTGGGGCCTGGCAGTGGCCGATGTCAGCACCGGTGAATTCCGGGTCACGGAGCGGGACGGCAGCGCCGGCTTGCACCAGGAGCTGCTGCAGGTGGAGGCCGCCGAGGTGCTCTGGCCCGGCGCCGCCAGCCCCAACGCCAGCGCCGCCAGCCCCACCTGGTGCCCCGAGGCCCTACGGCTAACGCCCCTGCCCCGCACCCCCTTTGAGGCACCAGAGGCGTCCGCCACCCTCAAGCAGCGCTTCGGCCTGGCCAGCCTCGATGGACTGGGGCTCGGGGAAGCGCCGCTGGCACTGCGCGCAGCGGGCGGTCTGGTGGCCTACCTCGACGACACCAGCCAGGCCCAAGTGCCCCTGGATCCGCCCACCACCTGGCACGCCGGCGACCAGCTGGTGCTCGACGCCGCCACCCGCCGCAACCTGGAGCTCACCAAAACCCAGCTGGGCGGCAGCGTCCACGGCTCCCTGCTCTGGGCGCTGGATCGCACCCACACCGCCATGGGCGGCCGCTGCCTGCGCCGCTGGCTGCTGGCGCCGCTGGTGGAGCGCCCCGCGATCCTGAAGCGTCAGGGGGGAGTCAGTGAGCTGGTGGCCGATCGCGGGCTGCGGCTAGCCCTGCGCCGGCTACTGCGCCCGATGGGCGACCTGGAGCGCCTGGCCGGCCGCGCCGGCGCCGGCAGCGCCTCGGCCCGGGATCTGGTGGCCCTGGCCGATGGTCTGGAACGCCTGCCCCAGCTGGCCTCCCAGCTCGCCAAAGCCACCAGCGCCCCGCTGCAGGTCCTGGCCCGCCCCTGGCCCGAGCTTGAAAGCCTGGCCGGCACGCTGCGCCATGCCCTGCTCGACACGCCGCCCCTGTCGCTAACCGAGGGCGGCCTGATCCACGACGGCGTCGACCCCAGCCTCGACGACCTACGCAACCAGCTCGACGACCAGGACGCCTGGCTCGGCCAGCAGGAGGCCGAGGAGCGCCGGCTCAGCGGCCTCGCCAGCCTCAAACTCCAATACCACCGCACCTTCGGCTACTTCCTGGCGGTGTCCAAGGCGAAGGCGGCGGCGGTGCCACAGCACTGGATCCGCCGCCAAACCCTGGCCAACGAGGAGCGCTTCGTCACCCCGGCCCTGCGCAACCGTGAGGGCGCCATCCAGCAGCTCAAGGCCCGGGCGGCCCAGCGCGAATACGAATTGTTCTGCACCCTCCGCGCCCAGGTAGGCGAGCAGGCCGCCGCCATCCGCACAGCTGCGCGCCTTGTAGCCGAGCTCGATGCGATCGCGTCGCTGGCTGAGGTGGCCGCCACCAGCGGCTACTGCTGCCCCGAGATCACCGACCCCGCCGGTCCCGAGGCCCGCCTGCTGATGATCGAAGCCGGCCGCCACCCGGTGGTGGAGCAGCTGCTGGTGGAAGAGCCCTTCACCGCCAACAGTGTGGTTCTGGGTGCCACCCCCGAGGCAGCCCCCAACCCCGACCTGTTGATCCTCACCGGCCCCAACGCCAGCGGCAAAAGCTGCTACCTGCGCCAAACCGGCTTGCTGCAGCTAATGGCCCAGATGGGCAGCTGGATCCCAGCCGCTGCCGCCCGTCTCGGCATCGCCGACCGCCTGTTCACCCGCGTCGGCGCCGGCGACGATCTGGCCGCCGGCCAGTCCACCTTCATGGTGGAAATGGCCGAAACCGCCAACATCCTTCACCACGCCAGCGAGCGCTCCTTAGTGCTGCTCGACGAGATCGGCCGCGGTACCGCCACCTTCGATGGCCTCTCGATCGCCTGGGCCGTAGCCGAGCACCTGGCGACGCCAGCGGAGCAGGGCGGCATCCGGGCCCGCTCGATCTTTGCCACCCACTACCACGAACTCAATGCCCTGGCCGGCCAGCTGCCCAACGTCGCCAATGCCCAGGTACTGGTGCAGGAAACCGGCGACGCCCTGGTATTCCTGCATCAGGTAGCCCCGGGCGGCGCCAGCCGCAGCTACGGCATCGAGGCCGCCCGCCTAGCTGGCGTGCCCGCCGCGGTAGTGCTGCGCGCCCGCCAGGTGTTGGGCCGCATCGAAGCCAACAGCGTCGTGCGAGTGGATCAGGACGAACCCGGCGTGGCCAACGGAGCGCTCGCCGCCTGAAGCCAGGCAGCCCGCAGCAGGGCGTTGCAGGCCGCAGCCACCAGGCCGGCTCCGCCTTTAGAACCCTCGAGCCGCATATGCACCAGGCCACTCTCAGCCAGATGACGCTTGCTCTCCGCCACCCCCACAAACCCCACCGGCATGCCGATCACCAGGGCTGGCTGCGCACCAAGCTCCAGCAGCACCTCCAGGGCCGTGGGGGCGCTGCCGATCAACACCACCGGCCCCGGCCGATCCGGCCCGCCAGCATCGGCCAACGCCGCCAGCGCCGCCGCCATCCCGACGGCCGTGCGCGTCGAGCCCGCCGGCGCCTGATCGGGCGCCCAATCCAGCACGCTGCGCACCGGATTGCCGAAGGTGCGCCGCGCCATCGGCGTCACCGCCGCCGCCGCCATCGCCGTATCGGTGAGGATCGGCGCCCCGGCCGCCAGAGCCGCCAGCCCCGCCTCGCAGGCCCCCGGCGACCAGCGCAGGTCGGCAGCCAGGCTCGGATCGCCGCTGCTGTGGATCAGCCGCAGCAGCACGTCCTGCTGCAAAGGCGTCAGCGGAGCCAACGCCGCCTCCAACCCCGGCAGCTCCCGGATCAACCGCATGCTCTCCCGGAAAATCGGGTGATCAAACGCCTGCTCA
>CAZKER010000230.1:0-2503 GCA_964551845.1 uncultured Cyanobium sp. | reverse complement strand
CCAAGCCACGCCGGCAAGCGCGAGAGCAAATCATTCCAGCATTCCCCCCGTTCTTCCGTGCCAGCAAGCTGGCACGGTTTCTTTTCGTCCTTTGAGTCGATAAGCAGATTTTGAATTGAGCCGCAGTCTGGCTCATGCCCCCAACGGCACGGCTTCCCCCGTGCCGTTTTCTTTTGTACCTACCGAAAGGAGTTTCACCATGTCCAACCAAGCTATTCAACTCAACCCCGACAAGCCCGCGCAACGTGTCGTCAAGCGTGGCGCACTGCTGGCCTTCTCCGCCTTGCGCGGTCTGGCCAGCCAGTCGTCGAAAGTCCCCGGCCTGCTGGCGCAAGCCAGCCAGGACATCAAGGACGCCTGGCGGGAGACCGCCCGCCCAAACGTCTGATCGAGGAGACCCATTATGATGATGACAGGAATCACGGTCTTCCTCGGTGTGGCGCTGATCCTGGTGAAGCTGCCACGGCGTCTGATGCTGCGTGCCCTCAAGCACGATCTGCTGATCGACCTGGCAGTGACCGCCCTGGTGCTGCTTATTCACTGGGGCACCTTCTCCGGCGTCATGGCGGCGACGGTGGCGGGTCTGCTGACCAGCCTGGCCACCTCGGGCCTGAAGCGGCTGTTCGGCCATATCGACGGCAACTTCTATCACATCGGGCGCATTCGTCTGAGCGTGTGAGCAAGCCTTTGCTTGAAGTGTTTCTCTGGTCCGCTTCAGCTGAACTCGCCAAGCAGGTGATCCGGCGCGGCTGGCGGCTGCTGCTATAGCCCCGGCCAATCTTTCCATTCATTCCTTCTGTTTCACCCACAGCCCCGCGTGTTCGCGCACTCGGGGCTTTTCTATTGGAGCTTCAAAATGAACGATATCGACATCTACCAACGCATCACCAACAAGATCATCGCCGCGCTGGAAGCCGGCACGCCACCTTGGGTACGCCCCTGGGGCAGCGTGGATGAACCCGTGCCGCAGAACTGGCTGTCGCGCCAGCCGTATCACGGCATCAACCAGGTCGTGCTCAGCATGGAAGCGTATGACTGGGGTTACAGCCGCAATGGCTGGCTGACCTTCAAGCAGGCGCAAGCCCTCGGCGGCCAGGTGCGCAAGGGCGAGCATGGCGTCAACATCATCTATTACAGCCTGCGTGAAATCGAAGAGAAGGCGGACGAGCCTGCGCGCAAGGTGCCGCTGCTGAAGGTGTTCACGGTGTTCAACCTGGAACAGCTGGACGGTGTTGCCGACACCCTGCCGGTCGCCGCCAATGAGTGGACCCCGCTGGCCGCTGCGGAAAGCGTGTTGCGTCACTCCGGCGCGACGATCCGCCACCAGGGCTACAAGGCTTTCTACAGCACGGTGAACGACTGGATTTACCTGCCACCGCAGCACCTGTTCGCCGATGCGGAAAGCTATTACGCCACCGCGCTGCACGAACTGACGCACTGGACCGGTCACACCGACCGCCTGGGTAGAAAACTCGGTATCCGCTTCGGTTCAGATGCCTATGCCATGGAGGAGCTCATCGCCGAACTCGGCTCGGCCTTCCTCTGCGCGCAATGCCGCATCGACGGTCACTTGCAGCACGCTGCCTACATCGGCAACTGGCTGGAAGTGCTCAAGAAGGACAAGCGGGCGGTGTTTGTCGCCGCTGCCCAGGCGCAGAAAGCGTCTGACTACCTGACCGCCAATTACGACCCGGTATCCGTGGAGGAGATGCCCCTGGCTGCTTGATTGACCCACTGGCTGACGTGTCCGGACGCGTCGGCTGGCTTGTACCAACAACAAGACTCTTTCGCGAGGTTATGGGGTCAACAAACTGAAAACGTCGCATCCCCCTGAGTCCACACCTTTGTGGACATCCCATCAACGCCCGAGTGGTTCCGCCACTTGGGCGTTGTTGTTTCTACTCTCTGAAAAGGAATCACATCATGACCGATAGCAGCAACGCCACAACCCACACCAACCCCTTCCGCACGCTGTTCAAAATCGACGTCGCCCAGTACGTCGAGAAGAAGGGCCAATTCAGCTACCTGTCCTGGCCGTTCGCGGTGTCGCAACTCCGGCTGGCTGATCCCAGCGCCACCTGGGAAGTGAAGCGCTTCGACGGCCTGCCGTATCTGACCTGCGACGTCGGCGTCTTCGTCGAAGTCGCCGTCACCGTGCAGGGTGTCACCTTGAGCCAGATTCATCCGGTGCTGGATAGCCGGAACCGGCCCATCGCCGCACCCACCGCCTTCGACATCAACACCAGCATCCAGCGCTGTCTGGTCAAGGCCATCGCCCTGCATGGCCTGGGCCTGAACATCTATGCCGGTGAGGATTTGCCGGATACCAGCGAGGACGTGCCGAGCAAGCCAGCGGCACCGGTAACGCCGTTCCCGAAACGGCCTGCGCCCACGGTGGTTCCCAACGAGAAACCGACCGGTAGCGGTGACACGGAAATACTTAGCACAGCGCAGCTGAAGTTGTTGAAGAAGACCATCACCGAGTACGGCGTCGACGTGGTGC
>CAZKER010000229.1:0-1864 GCA_964551845.1 uncultured Cyanobium sp. | reverse complement strand
TGGCAGGACGTCGTCGACTACGAGGAGAAACATCCGCGGGTGGTCGAGCGGTTGGGGCGCCGTTTGGCCGCTACGCCGGCCCAACCCCTGCTGCTGGTGGTGCACGGCCGTGCGGGCGGCCAGCTGCCTGCCGAGTTGGTCGCCCTGGCCGCCGAGCTGGAGTGTGGCCGTGGTGCGCCGGTGCGGCTGCAGGCCCTCTCGGCTGCGGCGCCACCGGCGGCGAGCGAGCTGCTGCAGCCGGGTCAGGTGCTCGGCCTGGTGCCGCTGCTGCTGTTGCCCGGCGGCCATGTGCGCCACGATCTGCCGGCGATTGTGCGCCATTGGTCGGCGTTTGCCCGCGTGCAGCATTGGCCCTTCCTGGGGGCCTGGCCCCAGTGGCAGGGCGCCCTCGCTAAGGAGCTGGCCGGGTTGGGCTGGCAGGATTCCCAGCCAGCGGCCCGGCCCCTGCTGCTGCACCATCCCCTGGAGGGTCCACTGGCAGCGCGATATCTCACCACCCTGGAGCGGCGCACCGGTGCCCATTGCGTCGCCACTCCATACAGTGCAGACCATCTGGCGGAGCTAAAGCTGACCCTTGCCGCTCCAGCTCTGCCTCTGGCCCTGGCCGCTAATCGGCTTACCGACCAGCTGGCCGAACAGGTGGGTCCGCCGTTGCTGCAGCGTTCTGCCCTGCGCCAGCTCCTGCTTGCTGAACTAGAGGCCCTGCCATGAATACCCCGGCCCAGCTCGGCACGGTTTATCTGGTGGGGGCGGGTCCGGGTGATCCGGAGCTGCTCACCCTCAAGGCCCACCGACTGCTGCAGCAGTGCGATGCCCTCGTCTACGACTCCTTGGTGCCGCAGGCCCTGCTGGATCTGGTGCCCCAGGGCTGCGAGCTCCACTTCGTTGGTAAGCGGCGTGGTCACCATTCGGTGCCGCAGCCGAGCACCAACGCGGTGCTGGTGGAACTGGCCGGCCGCCATCGCCTGATCGTGCGGCTTAAGGGCGGTGATCCCTTTTTGTTTGGCCGCGGCGGCGAGGAGGCCGCCCACCTGGCTGCCAGGGGCGTGCCGGTGCAGGTGGTGCCTGGGGTGACCGCCGGCATTGCGGCTCCGGCCTACGCCGGCATTCCCGTTACCCACCGCCGCGCCGGCTCGAGCGTCACCTTTGTGACTGGCCACGAGGAAATAGACAAAGGTCGCCCCGGTGTGAACTGGCGCGGCCTGGCCCAAACCAGTGATGGTCTGGTGATCTACATGGGTTTGCACAACCTGCGCCGCATCGCTGAGGAGCTGATGGCGGGTGGCCTGGCGGCCGACACCCCGGCGGCGGTGATCCAGCAGGGCACCGTGCGCGGCCAGCGCCATCTGGTGACTGTGCTGGGCGAGTTGGCCGACCGGGCTGAGGAGCAGGATTTCGCTTCGCCCTCAATCGTGGTGCTGGGTGAAGTGGTGGCCCAGCGGGTGCCGGGCTGTGCCCCCGAGCCTGCCGAAGTGGAAATGCCGATTCCCTTTTGACGCAAATCAGCTACGCCAATGGGTAGTGGTTGCGACGGCTAGACCCCTGGGTGTTGCGGTTCAGTAGGAGCTGCTGTAGCAGCACCCGCTGCCCTACCGATGTCTGCCCTTCCCCGGCTTGCGCCGATGTTCGAGCTGATTCCCTACGAGAAGTTCCGCGATACTCCCGCTGTTCGTTTCTTCGATATCACCGTTGCCAGCTCCAATGCCCGCGACCTGGTGATCCATTCCGGCCCGGCCGTGAGTCCTCCGGATGAGGAGAAGACTGGTGCCTGGCAGTTTTATTTGCACCCCCACCAGGAAGACAATCTTTTGGCCCTGCACGGTGGCCGCACTTTTTATTTGGTCAATCTCGGCTGGAATTACCC
>CAZKER010000228.1:0-8848 GCA_964551845.1 uncultured Cyanobium sp. | reverse complement strand
TGGCCGGAGGGCCCGCGCCGGGGGCGCCTGGGCAGCCAGTTCACCACCTTTCAGGCGCCAGGCCTGATGTGGCACGACCTCACGGCGAAGGGATTTGCCCGCTTCCTCACGGTTGTGTACGCAACGCCGATCCGGGCTGGGGAATGCCGCTTGTTTGCCCGTTTCCCGTTTCAGTTCCGCTCGGTGTTGCCCCGGCTCCTGCTGCGGGCTCGGCCGGTGTGGTTGCAGCACATCGGTAACCACACCGTGCTCGAAGACGACCAGGTGTTTCTGCACTG
Source organism: uncultured Cyanobium sp. (assembly GCA_964551845.1). Taxonomy (GTDB): domain Bacteria; phylum Cyanobacteriota; class Cyanobacteriia; order PCC-6307; family Cyanobiaceae; genus Cyanobium_A. The sequence continues at coordinate 8,570 of CAZKER010000228.1, read as the reverse complement.
GCAGGAACGGGTTCAAAGCCAGACGAGCTTCCTGCCCACCGGCGCCGACATCTACGTGCGGGCGTTGCACAACTGGGTCAATGATTTTGCCGGCCAGCCATGCCCAGGCTCCGCCCTGCCGCCCCGGCTGGGTCGGGCAGCCCTGATGGATCGCTACGACAGCCACACCCGCCACTGCCGTGCCTGCTCCGGTGCCCTGCGGCAGATACGCCGCTGGCGGCCGCTAGTGCTGGTGGCCCTGGCGGTGGAGCTGCTACTGGCGGCCTGGCTGCCTGGGCTGGCGGCGCGGCTGACCTTACTTGTGCTGCTTGGCTGCACCGCCCTGCTGCTGCGGCAGCTGAACCGTTGGGAGCGCCAGCTGCTGCGCGGCGACGGCCACCCACCCCGCAATTCCCTCTAGGCGCAGCTGGCGAGCGCGCTGCGGATGGTTGCCTCGCTGACGTCGCTGCGGATCTCCACGCTGCCGATGCCGGTGGGCAGCACGAAGCGCACCTGACCCTCCCTCACCTTTTTATCCCCTTGCAGGCAGGCCAGCACGGCGTCGGGGTCTAGGGATGGCCAGGCCAGCGGCAGGCCAGCGGCGGCGATCACGCCTCGCTGGCGCGCCTGATCGCTAGCGCTCCAAAGGCCCATGGCCAGGGAGATTTCGCCTGCCGCCAGCATGCCCAAGCCAACGGCTTCGCCATGGAGGTAGGTGCCATAGCCGCAGAGGGTCTCCACCACGTGGCCAAGGGTGTGGCCGTAATTGAGGATCGCCCGCAGGCCCCCTTCGTGTTCGTCGGCGGCTACCACCTTCGCCTTGGCGGCGGCGGAGCGTTCCAGGATTCGTTGCAGCAGCTCGGCTGACAATGTGTCCAAGCTGGCCAGCCGAGCGCCGCTTGCTTCCAGCTCCGCCAGCAGCTCGGGGTCGCCGATTACGCCGTATTTGATCACCTCTGCCATACCAGCCCGGAACTCCCGTTCCGGCAGGGTGGCAAGGCTGGTGGGGTCGATCAGCACCAGGCGCGGCTGGTGAAAAGCACCGATCAGGTTTTTGCCGCCGGGGTGGTTTACCCCGGTCTTGCCGCCGATTGCCGCATCCACCATGGCCAGCAGGGTGGTGGGCACCTGCACTACGGCAATGCCCCGCAGCCAGGTGGCTGCCGCAAATCCCGCCATGTCGCCCACCACGCCACCGCCAAGGGCAACGATCAATGAGCCCCGCTCCAGCCGAAGGCCAAAGGCTGCGTCGTGGATCAGGCCCACCGTGGCTGGGGTTTTCTGATCTTCTCCCGCCTCGATCACCAGGGTGCTGGCCTCGAGGCCAGCTTCGCTGAGGCTTTGTAGGGCAGTTGCGCCGTAATGGGCCTCCACTACGGCGTTGGTCACCAGCAGCACTTTGGTGCCTGCCTTGAACCCCAGGGACCGGATCTGGCCGCCCAGGCTTTGCAAGGCAGCCGAGCCGATCACCACCGGGTAGGGGGAAGCCTGCAGCTCCACCCTGATCGTTTGCAGATCCATGGGGCGATCATCGCCCAGCCCAGGTACTTTGCCTTGCATGAGCGAGGCCAATCTCCGCAAGCGCACTGCCACGGCCTGGGGCTTTTTGGCCCCGGCACTGGTGCTTATCGGTCTGTCGGTGCTGATTCCAGCAGCGATGGCGTTGGTAATGAGCTTCAGCCAGGCCGGTCTCGATGTCAGTGAGCCGCTGCGCTTCGTTGGCCTGGCCAATATTCGGCGCCTGCTGGCCGATCCGATGTTTTTCCGGGTCACCGGCACCACCTTTTTGTATCTGCTGGGAGTGGTGCCTCCGATCGTGGTCGGCGCCCTAGCCCTGGCAGTGCTGGTAAACCGCCAGCTCCCGGGGATCCATTGGTTTCGTGGTGCCCTGTACACCCCGGTGCTGGTGTCGATCGTGGTGGCGGCCATTGCCTTTCGCTGGATCTATGCCGAAAACGGCCTGATTAATGGTTGGCTCACCGCCCTTTCTGGTGGCAGTTTCGAGCCCATCGGCTTTCTCACCTCGCCGCTGCTGGCCCTGCCCTCAGTGATGCTCGTGACCCTCTGGAAGGGCCTCGGCTACTACATGGTGATCTTTCTGGCCGGGCTCCAGGGCATCTCCCCCGATCTCTACGAGGCGGCGGCCCTCGATGGCAGTGAGGGCTTGCGCAAGCACCTAGACATCACCCTGCCGCTGCTGCGGCCCTACATCACCCTGGTGGCGGTTATCTCCGCGATTGCGGCCACCAAGGTGTTCGAAGAGGTGTATCTGATGACTCAAGGTGGGCCTGCCGATTCGACCCGCACCCTTGTTTACTACGTCTACGATCAGGCTTTTGCTGAGCTGGAGATCAGTTACGCCTGCACGATTGGTTTGGCGTTATTTTTGATCGTGCTGCTGCTGAGCCTGGTGCGCTATCTATTTGCTGGTGATCGCGGCCTCACTTGAACTTCTATTACTGGACCATTCCCGGATGCCTGATTAGGGTTGAGTCTCCTCAGGCCAAGGCAATTTTGAGCTCGCCAGCTTGCAGAACTTGTTTGGAACCCTGCGCCGTAAGGTGATGTATTGGCATTGCCAACAGTGGGGCGACTTCAGCCTTTGGGTCCGCCGCAACGTGGCTTATCAGCTGCCTTTGGCTTGGTGCGCACCCCGTGACTGATCCTGTTTCTATCGGTGTGGTCGGTGGTGGCCAATTGGCCTGGATGCTTGCCGCCGCTGCCCGGGAGCTCAATGTGCCCTTGCACGTTCTGACCCCAGGGGCCCACGATCCCGCCACCTCCCTGGCCAGCAGTGTCGTGCTGGCTCAACTCGACGATGTGGTGGCCACCCGGGAGCTGGCGCGCCGCTGCGGCGCGATCACCTTTGAAAACGAATGGGTAGACCTATCCGCCTTGGCGCCGCTCAGTTTTGAAGGTGTGGCCTTTTTGCCCAGCCTGGAGGCGCTAGCCCGTTTAGTCAGCAAGCGCGGCCAGCGGCAGTTGTTGCAGGATCTGGGGCTGCCCTGTCCTCGCTGGTGTGATCTACCCACCAGCGGTCTGCTGCCTGACGGCTTCAACTATCCGCTGATGGCCAAGGCCTCCACCGGGGGCTACGACGGTAAGGGCACTGCCGTGCTGCGCAGCCCTGAAGATTTGACGGCACTGCTGGCAAGGGTGCCCCTCGGTGACTGGATTCTCGAGGAGTTTGTGGACTTTGAGCTGGAGCTCTCCCAGCTTGCCTGCCGTGACAGGGCCGGCAACGTGCAGTGCTATCCGCTGGTGCAAACCCACCAGCATCAGCAGGTCTGCGACTGGGTTTTGGCCCCGGCCTCCGTTCCCCATGCGGTGCAGGCTTATGCCCGCAACATCGTCGCTTCCCTGCTCACGGCGATCAATTACGTCGGCGTGCTCTCCATCGAGCTTTTTTATGGGCCGGGCGGCCTCCAGGTTAATGAGATCGCCCCACGCACCCACAATTCGGGCCATTTCACGATCGAGGCGGCCAATACCAGCCAGTTCGAGCAGCAGGTGCGGATCGTTGCCGGCCTGCCGATGGGGCCTGTCGAGCTGCGGGTGCCTGGGGCGCTGATGGTGAACCTGCTGGGCTTTGAAAATTCGGACGCTGACTACCAGCGCCAGCGGGACGAACTGGCAGCCCTACCCCAGGCCACGGTGCATTGGTACGGCAAGCAGGGCTCCAGCCCGGGACGCAAGCTCGGCCACGTCACCCTGCTGCTGCCTGGGGTCACCGCTGGCGAACGGGCTGGGCAGGCTGAGCAGCTGCTGGAGCGGGTCCGAACCATCTGGCCCCTGCCGCCCGATCTTCCGAAATCGTCGTAGTATTTGATCGGACTGCCTTGTTGGTGACTGCCTTTTACAGTTTTCTGATCTGACTCCCTTTTCGACATGGGGGTCTGCAGCGGAAGCAACGTAAACCGGCCTTGCAGCCGGAAACGGCGCCCCGTCCTTGACCCCCTTCTGGTTCCACCAGGTCGAACACTGGGGCAAAACGGCACGGCGGTCCACCCCTTTAAATCAGCGTCCTTCGATGAGTTCGGCGGGGCTATAGCGAACCTTCGCCAACGAGGCGTATTTGTCGCTGCTGTCGCGGTAGCCCGCCGCACACACCACGCAGCTGCGGTATGGCGAGTCTTCCAACCTGAGAATGCGGTCGTAGGCAAGCGGGTCGAAGCCTTCGATGGCGCAGGTGTCCACCTCCAGCAGGGCAGCAGCTGTCATGAAGGTGCCCAGGGCGATGTACACCTGGTTGCTTGCCCAGCGGTCGATCTGCTGGCTGCGTGGACCATTGATCAGGTCCACGTCGATCATCTGGCGATAGGTAGCTAGTGCGGCGGAATCGAGGCCGCGAACGCTTGCCATCTTCTCGATCAGGCGATCGGCTTCGGCGGGTCCGATTCGGCGTTGCACCAGAAACACCACCAAATGGGAGCAGTCGGTGATCTGGCTCTGGTTCCACGACTCAGGGCGCAGCTGCTGGCGCAGAGCGGGGTCGTTGATCTCTAGAAATTTCCAGGGCTGCAGGCCGTAGCTCGACGGGCTTTGCACCAGTGCATTCTCCAGGGCAGCCCAGGTGGTGTCGTCGATGCGGCGACTGGGGTCGAACACCTTGGTGGCGTAGCGCCAGGCCATGGCCCCATCGAGCTGCTGCGGGGAGATCGGCATGGTGGGGTGGCGACAGTGGTGGGGGTCAGGCGTCATTCTGGACGCAGCAACTGCCGTGTTCGGGTTCAGCCCGCCAGCCTCGATGCAGTCCTTTCAGCAGGCCTTTGAAGCCCTTCTAGCCCTCGCTCCAGGGCCAGTCTTTCCCCGCGCCCGCGAGCTCTACTTGCGCAAGTACTCCCTCGAGGGTCGCGACGCCCAGGACCGCTTCCGCACCTTCCTTCTGGAAGAGGAGATTCAGGAGACAGAGGGAGGCATCGTGCGGGTGCGAGCCCTGAGCTTTGCGGTGGTGCATTGGCAATCCCCCCAGAGCAGTTCGGAGGAATATGCCGCCTACCTCCAGCAGCGCTGGCAACTCCAGCCTGATGGGCTCAGCCTTGAGCCGGAGCCCTGGTTTCGTGAGGGAGGCGCCTTTGCCCGGTTTCGGGCTGCGGCGGTCTACGAGCGCTCTCCCTCCGGTGAGTTGCTGCTCGGTGGGGCCTGACCTAGCAACTGGTTCAGGCGTGCCTGCAGTTGCTCGCGGCTCCAGCTGGTGACGACAAACACCTCTTGCACGCTGTTGCCTCGTCGAGCTACCAGCTTGTGCCCTCCGGTGATTGGGGCGGAAACCCGCAGCCGCAGTTGGGCGCTGCGGCCCCGCACCCTGCTGATCACCGCTGGGGTGACAGTGTCGATGCCGGGGCAGAGGGCCAGTTGTTTGAGCAGGGGAATCAGCCCCTCCAAATAGGTGCTGTGGGTGATGACCACCCGGCCCATCAGGCCCTCTCCAGAGGAGCCATCGTCAGGCCGGCTGCTCCCAGCTGCTGGTGGTAGAGCTCAGCCTGTTCCTGGGGGCCGCACCACACCACCGCCGAACCCTCCCCGTCTATGCGATGGGCCAGTTCCCAGGCCTGGTCGGCAAGCATGCCGGGGATGATGCGCACCAGAGACTCCACTACGTGCTGAAAGGTGTTGAAGTCATCGTCAAGCACTACCACCTTGAAATTGGGGTATGGCTGGCGGATGAGCTGGCGCTCCTGTACGGGGCTGGGGGAGGAAAGGACCACAACCACGGACTGCAACAACGGACGCCTTAAGGGCTCCACCTTAGGTAAAGTGCGCCCAACGATTGCAAGCTTCTCCATGTTGATCTCCGCGGGTTGGGCCTCCCTGGCTGCCCTGTTCAGCTTTTCGATCGCCATGGTGGTCTGGGGCCGTCACGGCGACAACAGCATCAAGTTCTGATCGAGCTTTGGCAATCATCAGTGCCTGAGCTGCCCCTTTCCGCCTCCCAGGTGCTGTCCGCTATCGCGGTGTTGCTGCTGGTTTTTGTTAGCGGTGGAGTGATCTATCTTTCCATAATCGAGTGGAGCGATCGTCGGCGTCGCAACGCTCTTGAAGTCAAGCGTCGCAAGTGAGCCCAGCAGGCTCTTCTCGCCCATCCAACTGTCCTCCGGGATTGGCAAGTTGGGCTTGGCAGACGGCGGCTGAGCTGCTGGTGTCTCCCCCGGTTGAGCCTTTTGGCTCTGCCCCTGCTCTGGACTTGGGCACCCTGGTTGTGGCTATTGAATCGGCCCAGCCCCAGCTGCCGCAATCCACGGATCCGGATAAGCACGATCAGACCGCCTGGGATCCTGCCTTGCTGGCCTCCCTTGGCCTCAGTTTGCTCGACCTCAAACCCGACGCCGAGCAGGATGAGTTGCTGCGCAGCGCTGCCGATGGCCTGCGTCAGCAGCTTGCGGGTAACACTGTCACCTACGTGGTGAACCGCAACCTCAATGTCTCCAACCACTGCATCAAGCACTGCAGCTTCTGTGCCTTCCGCCGTGATGCCGGCGACCCTGGTGCCTACTGGCTAAGTGAAGCTGACCTTCAGCAAAAGGCCGCCGAGGCGCTCGATGCTGGAGCAACCGAGCTCTGCATCCAGGGCGGGCTCAACCCAGCCGCCACGGTGGCAGGCAGCCAGCTGGCCTATGCCGAACGGTTGCTTGGCCTGTTGCAGCAGGCAGCACCGGGCCTGCACCTGCATGCCTTTTCGCCCCAGGAGCTCCTTTATTTCGCTCAGCACGACGGGCTGCCCCTTGATCAGGTGCTGGAGCGGCTGCAGGCGGCGGGGTTGGGATCGGTGCCGGGTACGGCGGCCGAGGTGCTCAGTGAGCCGGTGCGGCAGGTGCTCTGCCCTGAAAAACTCACTGCCAGGGAGTGGGTGGCGGTGATGCTTCAGGTGCACCAGCACGGCTTACCAGCCACCAGCACCCTGATGGCTGGTCACATCGAGGCTCCGGCAGATGTGGTGGCCCACCTGCTCACCCTGGTGGCGGTGCAGCGCTATGCCTGGCAGCATCAACACCTGGGTTTCACTGAGTTTGTGCTGTTGCCGTTTGTGGGCGCCTCGGCGCCAGCTGCCCTGCGCTCCCGGGTGCGACGCGACCAGCCCGACCCAGCGGCGATGTTGCGGCTCACGGCCCAGTCCCGGTTGCTGCTGGGGCCCTGGTTTCGCTTTCATCAGCCCAGCTGGGTGAAGCTCACCCTGGCCGGCGCGACCGAGGCCTTGCGGTGGGGCTGTAACGACCTAGGCGGCACCCTGATGGAGGAGCACATCACCACGATGGCCGGTGCCAGCGGCGGCACTTGCCAGTCGCCCCAGTCGCTCGAAGCGGCTGCCCACCGCCTTGGCCGGCCGGTGCGGCGCCGCACCACCCTCTATGAAGCTGTGGCATGACCCGTCTGCGCTGGACCCTCGCCTTGACGGCCCTGCTGCTGCTGGTGCCGTCAGTGTTGCTGCTGCGCTCCCCCCGGCCCCGGGCCGAGGGCCTGGAGCGGCTGCTCGGCCAGGCCGCCCTGCTGCAGAGCTTTCCCGCTGCCCCGGAGCGACCGGTGCCGGCCCTTTGGAGCCAGCGCCTCGGCGCTAGCCAAGCCCGCCTGATTTGGCGTCAGCAGCGCCGCTTCTGGTGGCAGTTCTGGGGTCGCGATGGCGATGGTGGCGCCTTTCTCGCCTATCAGTTCCAGCCAGCCAACCCCATTCCTGCCCAGGGCTTTCGGGTCGACGACCTGGTGGTCGTTGCCGCCGATCCCCTTTCCAAACGGCTGCTGCAAGACCAGCTCAAGCTGGCCCAGCGCCAGCGCCGCGGCCTCGAGCAGCGCTGTTTGCAGCGCTTGCAGCAGGAGCAGGCAGTTTTCTGGGCACCCCTTGGCCTTGGTGTGATGGCGGGCCCGGCAGCACCCTTGCTGCAACGTTTCCAGGAGGGTTGCTTAAGCCTGCGGCTGGAAAGGGCCAGTCTGGGCCTGGCTGGAGAAGCGGCGGCTGCCAGTGGCCTGCTTGCCGCTCCAGGCCGTGTGGCACCGGCCTCCGTGCCCCCGCCCGCAGTGCCCCCGCCCCTTCCTGCGGATCTGTTGCTGGAGTGGCGCGGGCCCGCCCTTGAGGGCTTGCTGCAGGGGATGCTTAGCCGCCAGTTGATCCGCGAACCGCTGGCGGCTCGCTATGGCATCGGCGATGGACAACTGGCCCTGTTGCGGCGGGTGCCTTTTGCCTTACGCCTGCGGCCTGTGGCCAAGGGACCTTTCCAGGCGGGCTTGGAGCTGGAGCTGGCGGTCTCAGGTGATAGGCGCCCTTGGAACCAGTTGCTAGCCGGATTGGTGGAGCCGCTGGAGACCCAGGAACTCCAAGCAACGGCATCTGGCTCTAAAGCCCTACCCGCGACGCTTTGGCGCCGGCAGGATGGCCAAGTGGTGGGTGGCTGGCGCTGGGTACTGGCTGCTTCCGGCCGCCCCCAGCTACTGCTTTTCCTTGGCCCCGAACCACCTGCTGCTGCCCCCGCGACTGTTACGCCGGTGCTTGGCCAGCCCGGCCTAGGTCGTTCGATGCAGCTGCGCGCCAGGCCTGCAGCATTAGCGGAGCGGGGCCTGCTGCCGCCTGACCTGCCCCAGCCTGTGCAGCAGGCGAGCCAGCT
>CAZKER010000227.1:0-1691 GCA_964551845.1 uncultured Cyanobium sp. | reverse complement strand
TGAGGCTGGCAGATCGCAGCGCACAGGCTGGCAGCTCGCCGGCCTTTTTATTTGGCGCATAGTGAGACTCAACCGAGACCATGAGACTTGCTAGCCTCATCGGGCGAGGTTGGCAGGACTAAAACGGCTGCAGCGCAGGGGCTCTTCTGACCTTGCTAGAAAGACAACCTATTTTTTAAAGTAGTAGAGATAAGAGGGAGGGGAGAGGGCATGGGGCGTTCAGGTAACTCCATGGAAAGAGGCTGACTAGGTGAGCAAGTCAGCAGCACCTGGGGTGAGGTTCCGAAAGCGGACCAGCACGATCTGCGGACCATCCGCGACTACGCTGGATCTGCCAGGTCGGGCCTAACCGCAAGGCTGGCCGCGGTGAGTGGGCTACTTGGAGCCTGCTCTGAAACCGCATCGGAGGCCTGGTAGGGGGAGGGGTTGGCTTCGGTCAGCCCCTTTCCTGTTGATGGGGTCAACGGGAAATCCCGCCGACCCGCAGGCGCTTGACGTGCAGCAGTGTGATGTGCTTATGCTGTGAGTGTCCGCAGCGATGCGGCGTCCCAAGTCGAGCATTGATCATGAAGACCACCGGAATTGTCGTCCGAACCTGGAACGACGCACCGATTACCCGCCGCGACTCTGACGGCTACGCCGACGCTACGGCCATGTGCCAGGCCAACGGCAAGCGTTGGTTCGATTACGAGCGCATCGACCGCACCACCGACTACATCACCGCTTTGGCCGATGCCACGGGCCTAGGCGCTGATCAGCTGGTGATCTCCACGACCACAGGGCCCAACCATCTCCGCGGCACCTGGATTCATCCACGCCTTGCCGTTGATCTCGCCCGCTGGATCTCACCCCAGTTCGCGGTCTGGATGGATGGGTGGTTTCTTGATGCCACCACTACCACCGCGCCCTCCAAGCCTCCCCAAAGATCCTGGTTGTCCCGCTCCCCGATCAGCACCGTATTGCTCAGCTCGATAATCCCCTGGTGCGACCGGCTCACCTCAGCCGGAATCCTGCCAATGCTTGACCTGCCTGTTACTCGGGCCAACCAGATGGCGCTGTCTACGGCTATGCGCTCACTGGGATACAGCCATCTTCGGCGCGTGATTGATGGCCAGCAGCAGTGGGTCTACTCAATCCCTGCTGCCGCCATCCCAGCACTCCCCACCCGCCAACACCCCCTCGTTGGCGAGCGCCCAACCGTCGCCGAGCTGGCCTCTCAGCTGCATCAGCAGGCAAGCGAAACCCTGGAATCGATCCAGTTCGAGCTAGAGCTTCTCAGCGATTCAGCGCCGCCCCTAGTGGAGGCCATCGCCAAGGAGTTTCACGTCACCGCCTATAGGCTTCACGCCTTGGGTGTCGCCCTTCACGCTGTTGCCTAACCCACCTCACACCCCGCCTAACCAGCGGGGTTTTCTATGGCCCTCCATACCCTGCCCATATCGGCCGGAGCACCCTCGGTGAAACGCGCAACCCGCATATCCACCCTCCTGGACCGCACCACCCCATGGCTGGCGTGGTGGCAGGAGCTGATCTTGAACTGGGTGGCCAGCTGGCACACCATCGGCATCCTCCACGTCACCAGCGCCACCACCGATGACCTGCTGACCTGGGACGTACCCACTGACCTGGAGCTAGCCCGCCTGGAGCTGGAAGAGCTGCTGGACGTGCCGGGTGAGCGCTGATGCTGAATA
>CAZKER010000226.1:0-3492 GCA_964551845.1 uncultured Cyanobium sp. | reverse complement strand
TGGGTGATCTCCAGCGCCATCAATTTCTGCCGCTCCCTTGGATTCACTGGCAAGGCAGTCAGATCCAAATCGGTCAGCAGGGTGAGGTAGTCGTCGACCACCGCGTCGGGCACCTTTTCAAGCTTCGAATACATCGAGAGTGGGTCCTCAGCGAGGCCCACGGTGTTACCAAGGCTTTTGCTCATCTTCTGCACGCCATCGAGGCCCGGCAGGATTGGCAGCAGCATTCCAAATTGGGGTCGTTGGCCGAAGTGACGCTGCAGGTCGCGGCCCATGGCCACGTTGAACTTTTGATCGGTGCCGCCCAGCTCCAGATCTGCCTGCACTTGCACCGAGTCGTAGCCCTGCAGCAGTGGATAAAGAAACTCGTGCAAGGAGATGGGAGCGCCCGAGCCGTAGCGATTGGAGAAGTCTTCCTTGGCCAGCATCTGTCCCACGGTGGAGATGCCCAGCAGCTCGATCACCTGGGGCAGGTCGAGCCCGGTAAGCCACTCGCTGTTGCGACGCACCTCCAGCCGGCCAGGGGTCTCGAAATCAAGCAGGGCTCGCTCAGGGTTCTGGCCCTGGCCCAGCTGCTGCAAGTAAGTGGCGGCGTTGGCCTCCACCACAGCGGCGCTGAGTTGAACCCGGGTGGCGCTCTTACCGGTGGGATCGCCAATACGAGCGGTGAAGTCGCCGATGATCAGCACAGCGATGTGGCCGGCGTCCTGGAAAGCCCGCAGCTTGCGAAACAGCAGCGAGTGACCCAGGTGGATATCTGAGCCGGTGGGGTCGATGCCGAGCTTGATGCGCAGGGGACGGCCGGCGCGCTCGGCCTCTTCCAGGCGAGCGGCAAGCTGCTGATCAGGATCACTGCAGGCACCGGCAGCGCTACCAGCGGGGAAGAGATCCGCCATTCCCCTCTCAAGCCAAGCCGGCAGGGAAAGCTGCACTGCTGTCGGATGCGCTGCTGTCATTCGAACTGCGATCCGCCTTGAATCTATGGCGGGATCGTAGGCAGCCGCTATGCGGCTGCCTCCAGCTCAGACTTCATGCGCTCCAGGGTCTGGTGCATCTGCTGAAACATCGTTTCGGGTGTCATCCCGAATTGGCCCAGCTGGGTGCGTAGCTGCTCCACGGTGAGCTTGGCCTGGAAGTCTTCGGAGAGCTCGAAGCGCTTCATAAACACCCGATAGCGCTCCATCATGTCTTCCATCTTTTCGATGTAGAGCTTTTTGCCCTCGCGATCAAACTTTCCGTACTCACTACCCAACTGCATCAGCTGCTGGTAATCGCCAAACAACCGCTTGGCTTCGTCCTGAACGATCTCGGATTCAAAGAACGCCATAACCCTGGCTGCGCCGGATTGGCAGATTCTGGTGAAGCCGAGCGCCCCTGGGGAGTGCGGATAGACGTATTGCCGCTGACGAATCCAACGGAGCTGGCCAGGATGACGCCAATGCGGAGCACCAGCACAGCCTTCACAGCCAATGGACTTCACACCGAAGCTTGAGCAAATCCGCCGCAACACCAGCCAGATCAACAACCTGCTGCGGGATGCCCGCCTGGTGGCTTGCCTCGGCAACCGGGCCCTGCTCAGCTTCTTTGTGGGCGGCCTGATCGGCCAGGAGCATTTGGTGGGGGCCGCCACCTGTGAGGCTGCTGGTCTGGAGCTGGTGGAGCGGCACCGGCCCTCGATGGTGTTCCTCAGCGACACGCTGGAGCAGGGATCAGGCGTCTCCCTACTTCAGCAACTAAAGCAGCGATGGCCCAGCCTCCACACCCTTTTGCTGATCACCCAGGAGCACCGCCAAGCTCCGATCCAAGCAGCGATCGAGGCCGGCTGCGACGGGCTACTGGTGGAGTCTCGCCTTGGGCTAGGCAGTGCCCTGGCCGCCCTGCATGCGATCAGCGGCGGCGGTGTCTACGTAGACCGAAGCCTTACGGAGCTGTTTCGCCGCGGGCCCGGCGATGGGGGGCCCCTAGAACCCCTGAGTGCGCGCGAACGGCAGGTGCTCAGCCTGGTGGCCCAAGGCGAGACCAACGTCGAGATCGGCCAGCAGCTGTTCATCACCGCCGACACGGCCAAGACCCACCTGCGCTCCCTCAGCCGCAAACTCCAGGCCCGCGACCGCACCCATGCCGCCGTACTCGGCCTGCGCTGGGGGCTGATCGACTGGCCTGAAGACTGAGACCCCCGCTAAGTTCAGGGCGATTTCAATGCATTGGCAATCCGCCATGGCCAAACGGCACTGGTTGGATCCTCTGGCGCGTCAGGTGCTGCGGGCCACCGGCCAGATTCCGGCAGCACCCCTCCAAACTGCAAATGCCGCGCCTGCCGACAAAGGACTGAAGCCAGAGCCGGAGCTGGAGCTGGTGCAGAGAGAGCTGGTGGAGCAGGAGCTGCTGGCCCTAAAGCTGCAACACAACCCCGCCCTCAAGCTCGAGGATGCCGAGGCCGTGGGCCGGGCCGCCGCCCTGGGCTGGCGGCTTGATGTGAACCGCGCCACCGCGACCGACTGGCTGCGGCTGCCGGGCATCCATGCCGACCAGGTGGATCTGCTGCTGCGGCTGCAGGCGGGCGGCATCCAGCTCAGCGGCGCCGACGACCTGCAAATGGTGCTGGAGCTCTCCGATGCGGTGCTGCGGGGCTGGCTGCCGCTACTGGAATTTCGCTGGTACGGCGAGCCAGCGGCGCCTCTTAAGTTGGTTTCTCGAGTGGATCTCAATCAGGCCTCCAGCCAGAAGCTGGCTGGGCTAGGCCTGGATCCGCCGCGACTCAGCCGGCTGCTGCGTGAACGCAGCCGCGGCCCCTTCCGCGATCTGGCAGACCTGCAAGAGAGGTTGCAATTTCCCACCGAACTGGTTGAAAGCTGGATCGGCAAGGTGCATTTCAGGCAAAGCCCCGCCGGCCCAGAACTGCCTCCAGGCGGCAAGATCCAGACCAGCAAGGGCCAGACCGGCTCAGGGGCCTAAAGCGTTGGCGCGTCAAGGAGAGTTGTTTGGCTCCGGCCAGCTGGGGAAAACTGGCCGCGCTGATGGCCCAGATCTGCCCTTGCAAGCCTCGCAGCTGCAGGACTGGCAGGCCCGCCTCGCCACCCACCAGCAGCCCCTATGGAACAACCAAGGAGGTGCAGCCATGCAGGGCTCGCTGTTTGCCCGCAGCCCCAAAACACCGGAAGAAATAATCGCGGCCTTCAACCCCCTGCAGCTCACACCCCAGGCCCTTTCCTTCTGGCGCTGGCCCGCCGCACCCCAACAGGGGGCTGCCCTGTATTTGGTGACCGATCGCCCCCCCTCCCTGGGCCAGCCCCTGCTGCTCTATGTGGGTGAAACCGGCCAAGCAGACCGGCGCTGGAAAGGCGAACACGACTGCAAGGCCTATCTAGCCGCTTACAGCGAAGCCCTGGTAAAAGCAGGCCTGGGCTGCCAGACCAGCATCCGCTTCTGGTTAGACGTGCCCGCCGCCGTCCGGCCGCGCCGCGCCCTGGAGCAGGCCCTGATCCAGCGTTG
>CAZKER010000225.1:0-12212 GCA_964551845.1 uncultured Cyanobium sp. | reverse complement strand
AGCGGCGTTCGTCGATCAGGCCCAGCTCGCGGCCCAGGGGCGTGAGGCGGCGGTCGGCGTTGTCTCCCCGCAGCACCAGCCGGTATTCGCTGCGGCTGGTGAGCACCCGGTAGGGCTCGCGCAGATCCTTGGTGATCAGGTCGTCGATCATCGTGCCGATGTAGCTGCCCTCGCGGGGGAAATGCACTGCGGGCTGGCCGCGCACCAGTCGGGCGGCGTTGAGGCCGGCCACCAGCCCCTGGGCGGCGGCCTCCTCGTAGCCAGTGGTGCCGTTGAGCTGGCCGGCGCTGAACAGCCCGGCCACCCGCTTGGTCTCCAGCGAGGGCTTGAGCTGGGTGGCGGGCAGGTAGTCGTAGTCGACGGCGTAGGCCGGCCGCAGCATTACGCACTGCTCCAGGCCGGGCAGGGTGCGCAGCAATTCCAGCTGCAGGCGCTCCGGCAGGCCGGTGGAGAAGCCCTGCACGTAGATCTCAGGTGTGTCGCGGCCCTCGGGCTCGAGGAAGATTTGGTGGCTTTCCTTTTCGGCGAAGCGCACGATTTTGTCTTCAATTGAGGGGCAGTAACGGGGTCCCTTGCTGTCGATGAAGCCGCCGTAGATCGGCGTTAGGTGCAGGTTGTCGCGAATCAGTTGGTGGGTGGCCGCCGTGGTGCGGGTCATGTGGCAGCTCATCGCCTCGCCGCTCACCCAGGAGGCTGGATCAAAGGAGAAGAAGCGATCTACGGCATCGCTGGGCTGCTCTTCGAGTTGGTCGAGGGCGATGCTGCGCCGGTCCACCCGGGCTGGGGTGCCGGTTTTGAGTCTTCCCATTTGGAAGCCCAGCGCCTCGAGGGCTTCGGTGAGCCCAACGGCTGCCTGCTCTCCTGCCCGGCCGGCGCTCATCGACTGGTTGCCCACCCAGATCTGGCCGCCCAGGAAGGTGCCGGTGGTGAGGATCACGGCGCCGGCGCCGTAGCTGCTGCCGAAGTAGGTGCGAATGCCGCTGATGCGCGCGTCAGCGCCGGGAGTGCCCTGCACCACCAGCCCCGTCACCATCGCTTCGCGCAGAGCCAGGTTTGGGGTGTGCTGCAGCAGCTGCAGCATCTGGCGGGCGTACTGGCGCTTATCTGTTTGGGCGCGCAGGGCCCACACGGCTGGGCCGCGGCTGGCGTTGAGCACCCGCTTCTGTAGGGCGGTGGCATCGGCCAGCCGGCCGATCACGCCGCCGAGGGCATCCACCTCATGCACCAGCTGGCTTTTGGCCGGACCGCCCACCGCCGGGTTGCAGGGCTGCCAGGCGATGCGATCGAGGTTGAGTGAAAAAAGGGCGGTGTTCAGCCCTAGCCGCGCTGCGGTGATTGCGGCCTCACAGCCGGCGTGGCCGCCGCCCACCACGATCACGTCGAAGTGTTCGGTGCAGGGTTCGCTGAGGGCGGTGCAGTTAGCCATGGATCATTTTCCCATGGACTTGGGGCTTACTAGGTGGCGCTTGAACGCCTATTAAAGTCACCTTATTCACGGCTTCAGCAATGAGAAGGGTTCCATTCCTGTCGTTGCCTGATTGCATCGTGTCCAGCCGTGATTCACAAACGTTCGCCGAGACGTTGAACCTGATGTTGCGGGTCCGCGATTGCGACCCGCTCCTCAGCGACGCGGGCTTTTGGAGCCAGACCGGTGTGGTGTCGCTGGGCCAGGTGTCCGTGCTGGCCTCCAGTGGTTCGCCGGTGGTGGTGGTAGCCGACGCGGTCGAGTACAGCACCTTCATGTTGCCTTATCGCGATTGTGGTGGCTCGTACCAAATAGAGGGTAAATATTTCACCAACCACTACCGCGGCAATGTCCTGTACATCCCGCCGGTGCCCTGGCGCCTTCACTGCGAAACGCGCCTTTTGGCGGGGTTGTCCCTGTTGATTCCGACGGCCCAGTTGCAGAGCACGGCCCAGGCGATGGGGGCAGGCAACGTTCCGCTGGATTCCTTGTCGGCAGCGCTGGCCAACCCGGCAGAGCTGCGCACCGATGATGTCCGCGGCAGCGCTCTGCTCGATGCCCTGTTTCGTTTTTTTGGCTTCGTGGAATCGGTGCGGCTTCTTCAGGAAACGGTGCCGGCGATCCTGCGGCTCGACGACCTGTTGGTGCGGCAGCTGTTGCTGCTGATGATGCCGGGCCTGGGAGAAGCAACCATGCTCGCCCGCCCCCCGTCGACACAGGAGTCGTGGTTTGGGCAGTTGCTCGATTGGATGGATGCCAACTCTCACCTTGCCCTCAGCCTCAGCGAATTGGAAAAGCGCAGCGGTTACGGTCGCCGATCGCTGCAGAATGCCTTTAATCAGCGTTTTGGCTGCGGGCCGATGCAGTGGCTCCGGCGGCGGCGGTTGCACAAGGCCCGCCAGTTGCTGCTGGAGGGCTTGCCTGCCAACACCAAGGTGCAGCAGGTGAGCCTCGCCTGCGGCTACATCAGTTTTTCCACTTTCTGCCGGGATTACCGCCGGGAGTTTGGCTGCACGGCTTCAGCGGATCTGCGGCGGCTGCCTTGAGCCACGCTCTCAGCCCAGCAGGGCAGCGGCGTGGTGGCGCAGGTGGTCGTCAATGAAGCTGGACACGAAGAAAAAGCTGTGGTCATAGCCGGCCTGGCGCCGCAGGGTTAGGGGATGGTCGCTGACTGCAGCGGCGGCTTCCAGGGCTTCGGGCTGGAGTTGGCTGGCGAGGAACGCATCGGCACTGCCCTGGTCCACCAGCAGCGGCAAGGGCCGGCCATCTGGACCCACCGGTCCCCTGCCGGCGCTGAGCAGCGCACTGGCATCCCAGGCCTGCCAGGTTTGGTTGTCGCTGCCCAGCAGATAGCCGAAAGCCTTCTGTCCCCAGGGGCAGCGGGCGGGATTGGCGATCGGAGCCAAGGCAGAGACAGAGGAGTAACGCCCTGGATGGCGCATGGCACCCACCAGGGCGCCGTGGCCTCCCATGGAGTGGCCGCTGATACCGCGCCGGTTGCTGATCGGCAGCTGGGCCTCCACCAGCTCCGGCAGTTCCACGGTCACGTAGCTGTGCATGCGGTAGTGCCGGCTCCAGGGCGCCTGGCTGGCATCCACGTAGAAGCCGGCGCCGTGGCCGAAGTCCCAGCTGCCTTCGGGATCAGCGGGAACCTTCTCACCGCGGGGGCTGGTGTCGGGCGCCACCAGGGCCAGACCCAACTCAGCGGCTAGCCGCTGAGCGCCGGCCTTCTGCATGACGTTTTCGTCTGTGCAGGTGAGGCCTGAGAGCCAGTAAAGAACCGGTACCCGGGCCCCCTCGAGGGCTTGGGGCGGCAAGAACACAGCAAACACCGTGTCGCTTGCCAGCTCGCGGGAGTGGAAGCGGTAGCGGCGATGCAAGCCAGCAAAGCAGCGGTTTTCGACCAATAGTTCGAGCATGGCGATCAGGCAGAGCGGGGGCTCAGAAATGGATCACTGAGCGGATGCTCTTGCCCTGCTGCATCAGCTCAAAGGCGTGGTTGATCTGCTCGAGCCCCATGGTGTGGGTGATGAAGGTGTCGAGGGGAATCAGGCCCTGTTGGAATTCCTCCACAAATCCCGGCAGCTGGCTGCGGCCCTTCACGCCTCCGAAGGCCGAGCCGCGCCACACTCGCCCGGTGACGAGCTGGAAGGGCCGGGTGCTGATCTCCTGGCCGGCGCCAGCCACGCCGATGATCGTTGACTCGCCCCAGCCCTTGTGGCAGCTCTCAAGGGCGGCGCGCATCACCTCAACGTTGCCGATGCATTCAAAGGAATAATCCACTCCGCCGTCGGTGAGGTCGAGGATCACCTGCTGGATCGGAGCGTCGAACTCGCGGGGATTGATGCAATCGGTGGCGCCGAGCTGGCGGGCGATGGCGAATTTCTCCGCGTTCACATCGATGCCGATGATCCGCGAGGCGCCGGCCATCACCGCGCCGATCACCACCGCCAGGCCAATGCCGCCCAGCCCGAAGACAGCCACAGTGCTGCCGGGTTCCACCTTGGCGGTGTGCCGCACGGCGCCGATGCCGGTGGTGACGCCGCAGCCCAGCAGGCACACCTTCTCCAGGGGGGCTTCTTGGTTGATCTTGGCCACGGCGATCTCCGGCAGCACGGTGTACTCGGAGAAGGTGGAGGTGCCCATGTAGTGGTGCAGCATCCGGCCGTCTTTGAACAAACGGCTGGTGCCATCTGGCATCACCCCCTGGCCTTGGGTGGTGCGGATCGCTTGGCAGAGGTTGGTCTTGCCTGAGCGGCAGAATTTGCAGCTACCGCACTCCGGCGTGTACAGGGGGATTACGTGGTCGCCCACGGCCACGGAGGTGACACCGGGGCCAATCTCCACCACGATGGCGCCTCCCTCGTGGCCCAGCACGGCTGGGAACAGGCCCTCGGGATCGGCGCCTGAAAGGGTGTAAGCGTCGGTGTGGCACACGCCGGTGGCCACCACCCGTAGCAGCACCTCACCGGTATGGGGCGGGGCCACATCGATCTCGGTGACTTCCAGGGGCTGGCCCGGGGCCCAGGCAACGGCGGCGCGGGAGCGGATCATCGCTGTGGTGGTGAGAGCAGCTGCATCCTCGGTTCCAGACGACTTAGTGCCAATGGGCGCGGATTTCGTCGGCCAGGTAGGCCCAGAGCCGGGGCTGCAGTGGATGGCGCAGGATCGTGCGCCGGGGATGGCGCCAGGGGTGCAGCACTTCCTCGGGTTTGGGCCGGCCGTGGAATTTGAGGATGGTGCAGGCTTCCAGCTGGCTGTGGGCGGCAGCGGCATCGCGGCTGGCGAGTTTGCGCAGGGCCTTGTAGGAGCGCACCAGCTCTGCAGGCCAATAGGCAAGGGCTGCCGGCGCCAGCTCCTGGAAGACGCGGAAGATGAAGTTCTGGTCTCCAGCAAAGCTGGTTGCGGCGAAGCGGCCTTCCTGCCAGCATTGCCAAACCGCCTGGGTGTGGTTGTCGGGTCGGCACCACAGCACCGAGGAATTGAGGATCGGGTAGTTCCAGTCGCGCACGCCCATCAGGCTGGCGCTTGCGTTGCGGCCGAGCTCCACCAGCGGGGCTAGGTCGGCCCGGATCACCAGCGTGGAGTCCAGAAACAGGAAGGGATCGCTACCCGTGAGGGCTTGATCAAACAGGCGCAGCTTGCTGAAGTAGCCCCGCAGGCTGCCCTCCTGCAGGTCTTGTTGCTCCAGTTGCTGATGGCTTGCGAGCGGCGGGCCAAACCGACCCGGTTTCACTCGGTCTGTGTAAACGATGAAGCGATGGGGTTCGCGCAGCTGCCTGGCCACCATTGCCGCCAGTCGGCTCACCCAGAGATCGGGATAGCGGTGGCCGGTTTGCACCGTCACCACGGTGAGTTGTGCCTGGTTAGGCGGCAAGGTTGCGGAAGCGGGTGAACTGGGGCTCAAACAGCAGTTTGACCGTGCCCACCGGGCCGTTGCGGTGCTTGGTCACGATCACTTCAGTGATGCCACGGTCGGCGGTTTCCGGGTTGTAATACTCGTCGCGGTAGATCATCAGCACCAGGTCAGCGTCCTGCTCGATCGAGCCCGATTCGCGCAGGTCACTGAGCATCGGGCGCTTGTTGGTGCGCGATTCGACGCCGCGACTCAGCTGGGAAAGGGCGATCACCGGTACGTTGAGCTCGCGGGCCATGCCCTTGAGGCCCCGGGTGATGCGGGACAGCTCCTGCACCCGGTTGTCTGGGGTGGAGCCCTCCATCAGCTGCAGGTAGTCGATCACGATCAGGCCCAGCTCCTTGCCGGTTTCGGCCATCAGCCGGCGGCAGAGGGAGCGCATTTCCAGCACGCCTGAATTGGGTTTGTCGTCTAAGAAAAGGGGAAGTTGGCCGAGGCTGTTGATGCCCTGGCCCAGCAGCGGCCACTCCTCCTGCTGCAGCCGGCCGGTGCGCAGCCGGCCGCTTTCGATGCCCACCTCCATCGATAGCAGGCGGTAGGTGAGCTGCTCCTTGCTCATCTCGAGGGAGAACACACACACCGGTAGGGCGTGCAGTTGGGCCACGTTTTTGGCGATGTTGAGCACGATCGAGGTTTTGCCCATCGCCGGCCGGCCGGCCACGATTATTAGGTCGCTGCGCTGCAGGCCCTGGGTGATGGCATCGAGGTCGTAGAAGTTGCAGGGGATGCCTGCCACCGCTGTGCCCAGCGAGCGGCTTTCGATCTCGTTGAAGGTGCTGGTGAGGATTTCGGCGGTGGGGGTGAGGCCGGTGCTGGGTTTTTCCTGGCTGATCGCGAAGATCTTTTGCTCGGCCTCATCGAGCACCTGCTCCATCGGCTTGCTCTGATCGAAGCCCAGGGCGATCACCTCATTGCCGGAGCGGATCAACTGGCGCCTCAGGAACTTGTCCATCACCAGGCGGGCCACCTGGTCGATCGAGGCCGTCGAAGTGATGCGCTCCACCAGCTCCACCAGCCGGCCCTGACCGCCCACCTTCTCGAGGGCGCCAGTGTCAGCCAGCCAGGCGCACATCGCCGTGAGGTCGGTGGGTTTGCCCTGGCTGTGCAACATCACCGCGGTGCGGTAGATCTCGCGGTGGGCGCCTAGATAAAAGGCTTCGGGCTGCAGCACGTCGGCGATGCGGCCGATGGCGTCTGGGTCGAGCAGGATGCCGCCTAGCACCGCCTCTTCGGCCTCCAGGTTCTGGGGGGGCACCGAATCGGGCAGGGCCTCAAAACGGGCTTCCGAGCGCCCGTCAGAGCGGGACTCGCGGCCGGATTGGTTTAGGGGAACGCTCACCATGATCTTGGGGGGCGCTTGGCCGGGGTATGGATCCTGATGGCGGCAGAGTCGATTGACCACCCCACTGGCACTACCGGTGGGGGTTCAACACACAAGCCACCCCATCCCTGGCTTTTCAACTGGCGGCTCGGGGCTCAGAAGCTGGCGACTTCCAGGTTGAGCTCGGCGGTGACTTCTGGGTGGAGCTTCACCTGCACCTTGTAGGAGCCGGTGCGGTGAATTTCGGGGACCGTGATGTCGCGGCGATCCACTTCTTTCTTGGTGGCGGCTTCAATGGCTTCAGCCACGTCGCCGTTGGTCACGGTGCCAAACAGCACGTCGTCGCCGCCGGTCTGCTTCTTGACGGTGAAGCGACCGATCGTATCGAGGGCAGTGCGGAAGGCGATTGCTTCAGCTTTGAGGGCGGCCTGACGCTCTGCCTCCTTGGCGCGGCGGGCCTCCACCTGGCGCAGCACAGCTGCAGTGACGGGCTGGGCCTTGCCGGTGGGCACCAGGAAGTTGCGGGCGTAGCCGGGGGCCACTTCCACCAGATCACCGTTCTTGCCCAGGCTGAGAACGTCTGCGTTGAGGACGACTTGAACGCGCTTAGCCATGGGAAATAAGTAGGAGATTGATCAAGACCCGATCCAACACCCTAAATCAGGGGGTGATCAGAGCTCAGCTTCGCTGAGGAGCTGCGGCTGCGGGCAGGCGCACGTGCTTGGCCAGACCTAGGAATCGCATCAGGCGGATGTGCTGCCAGGTGAGATCGATTTGGGGGCCAAAGCCGTGGCGAGCCGAGTGGGGATAGGCGTGGTGGTTGTTGTGCCAGCCCTCACCGAAAGTAAGCGCGGCCACCCAGGCGTTGTTGCGGGAGGCGTCACCGCTGTCGTGGGCGACGCTGCCCCAGAGGTGGGTGGCCGAATTCACCAGCCAGGTGCAGTGGTACACAACGACAAGGCGCAGGGGAATGCCCCAGAGCACCAGGGCCCAGCCGCCAGCGCCCGTGGCGGTGCCGATCCAAAACAGCAGGGCGGCTAGGGGAACCTGCAGCAGCAGGAAATTGGTGTTCAGCCAGCGGTAGTAGGGGTCTTTGGCGATGTCGCCCGTGAGCCGGGGCACTGCGGCCATGGCGGGGATGTCCTGGAGCATCCAGGCCATGTGGCTCCACCAGAAGCCCTTCAGGCTGGTGTGGTGGTCCACTTCCGTGTCAGAAAATTTGTGGTGGTGGCGGTGCAGGCCCACCCAGTCGATCGGGCCGTGCTGGCAGCTGAGGGCGCCGCAAGTGGCAAAGAAACGCTCCAGCCATTGGGGCACCCGGAAGGCGCGGTGGCTTAGCAGCCGGTGGTAACCGATCGTCACGCCCAGGCAGGCGGTGACCCAATAGAGCACCAGGAAGCTGGCTACGGCCGGCACGCTCCAGAACTGGGGCAGCAGGGCGACTAGCGCCAGTACATGGATCAGCACCATGAAGCCGATGGTGCCCCAGCGGGTGCTTTTGGGGCCGGCGTTGCTGCTGCTCTCGCCATGGCGCGGCAGGTGCAGGGCCACGGCGCGGCGTAGGCCGCCGGGCCCAATGTTGATGAAGGCGGGCTTGCGGGTGGCAAGGCGCTGGGTAGCGGGTGCACTGGGCCTAACTGGTGCGGCCATAACGGACCGGCTCCATACTGATCGATAGAATAGTAGCAATACGGATCCGTATCGAGTGGGATATCGGGAAGAGCTCCTATCGGGCCGGGTCGCTTTTGCCCACCTGATCAAGGTGTGGCATGAGCGCAATGGCTGGTCGCACCGGGTGCTGCCGGCGCTAGCTGATGCCCTCGATCTGGGCCGGGTCCACAACTCCCAGCTTTCGATGCTTCGCAACGGCAAGCTGGCCTCGCCTGGTCCGGAGGTGTTCCTGGCCCTCGGTCGTATTAATCAGCTGCTGGCACGAGAGGTGAGCGGCGGCAGCCTGGGCGACGCCCTGCGTCAGCGCCTGTCCGAAAGCCCTGAGCTGGTGGCGGCTCTGGAAACCTCTGCCCTGCCCGTTCAGGACGCGGGTGCGCCAGTGCTCGGCCCCGGCGAATTGCTGGAGGTGTTTGTGGGCATGCGCCAGCCGCCGGTGGCCTTTGATCTGCGCATCGATCAAGCCGAGGCGGTGCCCTTGAGTGCGGCCCTGGCCCAGTTGCTCACGGCGGGGCGGCCTTGGCGTTTGTGCCGCGAGCCGGTGCTGGCTGCCTATCCGGTGGAGAAGCGTCAGCGGCGGGAGCGGTTTGCCGAGGTGATGGCCGGCCAGCGCGATTTTTCGGCAGCGGAGCTCGACAGTGAACTCCCTGATCTGCGCCTCACCCTGGCTCGGCTTGGGGCAACGGGCGAGGCGGAGCTGGAGCCTGATCAGTTTCTGGAGTTGCTGCGCCAGCAGGCCAAGGCCATGGGCCTTGCGGCTAATGGGGCCATGGCCAAACTGGACTTAGCCGCTGCGATTCGCCAGCAGCTTCAAGCAAAGCCAGCCAGCTCTCAGGAGGGCTTGTAGCTCGCTTCCCGCACTCGCTTGGCCCAACCAAGGGCGCGCAGCAGCTTGATGTGTTGCCAGGTGATGTCGAACTCAAACCAGCGCAGGCCGTGGCGGGCCGAGTGGGGGAAGGCATGGTGGTTGTTGTGCCAGCCCTCGCCGAAGCTCAGGATTGCCACCCACCAGCAGTTGCGAGATAGGTCGGGGGAATTGAAGTTGCGGTAGCCGCAGAAGTGGGTGGCTGAATTCACCAGCCAGGTGACGTGATACACGATCACCAGGCGCAGCGGGATCGCCCAGAGCACCAGGCCAAGGCCGCCGCCATGGACGCCGGCCAGCTCGCCATACCAATAGAGACCGGCGGCTAGGGGCAATTGCAGCAGCAGAAACCAGCGATCCAGCCAGCGGTACAGGGGGTCGCGCTGCAGGTCGCCGGTGAGCCGGCCCACATGTTGCAAGGCCGGGATTTCGTGCAGCATCCAGTCGCTGTGGGCCCACCACAGGCCCCGGGCCGCGTCGTGGTGGTCGTTGGGTTGGTCGGAATACTTGTGGTGGTGGCGGTGCAGTCCCACCCATTCGATCGGGCCGCTCTGGCAGGCCAGGGCTCCCATCAGCACCAGGATGTGCTCCAGCCACAGGGGTGCACTGAAGCTGCGGTGGGTCAACATCCGGTGCAGCCCCAGGGTCACCCCCAGCACGGTGGTCCAATAGAGCACCGCTAAAACGACCAGGCCCTGCCAGCTCCAGAAGCGCGGCAGCAGGGCAAACACAGCACCTACGTGCATGGCCAGCATGAAGCTGGTAGTGCCCCCCTTGAACTTGCGCTGGCGACTCGGTAGGGGTTGGCGCCTTTCGGCCACCGCAGCGCGAATGCGTTGATCCTCCAGTGCGCTGGGCGTCGCCACCCTCAAAACTTGAGCCGAATCGGTGCTGAGTAGCAAAGAATTCTCCGGGTGGTGCACGCCCGATCACGCCTGGGCAGCGGCGCAAATCTAGCTAGACGCCGCCCGGCAACATGGGACTCACCGTGGAGTAGGCAGATGGCGGATGCAGCTGGGTCCTTGGCCAGTAGGGCCGCCGACCGGGTGGCCGTTGCTGTGGCGTCCACCGCCGCTGCCGCTGCCCACCACACCAGCCAGGTGCAGCCGAGGCTGGCCCGGGTGCTCGAGGCCTTTGCTGCTGAGCGGCTCGGCACCCAGCACTTCGCTTCGGTGAGCGGCTACGGCCACGGCGATCAAGGTCGGGAGCTGCTGGATCGGGTGTTTGCCCGGGTGCTGCAGGCCGAAGCGGCGGCCGTGCGCCTGCAATTTGTCAGTGGTACCCACGCCATCGCGGCGGCGTTGTTTGGTGTGCTGCGCCCCGGCGACCGCCTGCTGGCTCTCACCGGCCGCCCCTACGACACCCTCGAAGAGGTGATTGGCATCCGCGGCAGCGGCCAGGGTTCCCTGGCGGAATTCGGCATCGCCTACGCCGAGCTGGCGCTTACAGCTGCCGGCCGGGTGGATCTCGACGGCCTGGAGGGCGCCCTGGCCGTGCCCACCCGCATGGTGCTGATCCAGCGCAGCTGCGGCTACAGCTGGCGGCCGTCCCTGTCGGTGGCTGAGATCGGCCTGCTCTGTGAGCGGGTAAAAGCGCTCCAGCCCGGCTGCGTGGTGTTTGTCGACAACTGCTACGGCGAGCTGGTGGAGGCTCAGGAGCCCACGGCGGTGGGTGCCGATCTGATTGCCGGCTCCTTGATCAAAAACCTCGGTGGCACCATCGCCCCCACCGGCGGCTACGTGGCCGGTCGGGCCGAGCTGGTGGAGCGGGCTTGCTGCCGGCTCACGGCGCCGGGCATCGGCGGCGAGGGGGGCACCAGCTTCGACCTCAACCGCCTGCTGGCCCAGGGGCTTTTCCTGGCTCCCCAGATGGTGGCTGAGGCCCTGATCTGCAGTGAGCTGGTGGCGGCCGTGTTCTCAGATCTGGGCTACGCGGTGCATCCCCTCCCGGGTGCCCCCCGCAGCGACGTGATCCAGGCGGTGCGGCTCGGCGATCCCGAGCGGCTCAAAACCGTTTGCCGCGCCTTCCAGGCCGCATCACCGGTGGGCTCCTACCTCGATCCGGTGCCGGCGCCGATGCCCGGCTACGCCAGTGCCCTGGTGATGGCGGGCGGCACCTTCATCGACGGCAGCACCAGCGAGTTTTCCGCCGATGCGCCGCTGCGGGAGCCCTACGTGCTGTTTGCCCAGGGCGGCACCCACCGCGCCCATGCCCAGATCGCCCTGGAGCGGGCCCTGGTGGCGCTGGCGCAGGCAGGTCAGCAGATCTGATTCCGCAGATCTCGCCGCTGTTTATCTCTCCACTTCCGACAGAATGCCGCGTAGTTGGTGCTCTGCAATGGCGCTCTCCTTCCCCGGTGATTGCCGCTACGCCGACAGCCACGAATACGTGCGCCCGGAGGGCGACAGGTTGCGGCTGGGCCTGAGTGCCTTCGCCGTCGACCAGCTCGGCGACATTGTGTTTGTGGAGCTGCCCGCGGTTGGCGCCAGCCTTGTTCAGGGCGCAAGTTTTGGCAGCGTTGAATCGGTGAAGGCGGTGGAAGATCTGCTGGCGCCGGTGAGCGGTGTGGTGCTGGCCCGCAATGAGGCGGTGCTCGCTAGCCCTGAGGAGCTGCAGAACGATCCCTACGGCGAGGGTTGGCTGCTGGTGCTGCAGCCCGCTGATCCGGCCCAGCTCGCTGGACTGCTGGATGCGGCCACCTATGCCATCAAGGTGCAGGGCGGCTGATGGGAGCTGCAGACGCACCAGGCCTCTCTTTTGTCGGGCGCCACATCGGTCCGAGCGCCGCGGAGCAGCAGTTGATGTTGGCGGAACTCGGGGCGTCCAGCCTCGAGGCCCTGGCCGCCCAGGTGGTGCCCGCCGATTTGCTTTTAGATCCGGCGGCCTCGGCTGCGGGTTTGCCTGAGCCCTGCAGTGAGGCCCAGGCCCTGGCCGAACTTGCCGAGATCGCTGCGGCCAACCAGGAGCAGGCCCAGGG
>CAZKER010000224.1:0-9439 GCA_964551845.1 uncultured Cyanobium sp. | reverse complement strand
GAGCGTGGGATTCATAACCCCAAGGTCGGGAGTTCAAGTCTCCCCCGAGCCATTTTGATAAAAATCAACCCAAACCATGGGTCCTAATTAATTTTGAGAATTTATCTCTCCCTTAACTAACGCAGTTCAACCGCATTGAGCCTGTCGCGGAACGAGGCAGCATCCAAGGCATCGCTTTCAAAGCTGCGGTGCGATTCCATTGAAACTGGATCAGGGCTCAGCTGCTGGACGACAGGCGATGCCGAGGAAGCACCACTTATACGGCGTCCACGGCCATAACCCGATGAGCGCCCCTCTATCGCCCGAATCAGGGATTTGCTGCGGTTCACCTCACCAACGCTCTGGCCTTCCTTCGGACGGACCAGAGGATTGCTTTTTAGTTCAGAGCGCAGCTGGCTTAAGAGCCGGAAATGACCTGTCGTGTTGTATTTGCGCAGCACACTCGGCTCCCATGCCATGGCAACGATCCTTCCCGTACTTGGTTTCCATCAGCCTATGGCCCCAGCGCCCAGGCACCTGTGATAAATTGTGAAGAGCTACTGGTAGTCGATCCGACTTTGGATTGAACACCCAAGTGCTGTCAGCCCTTATTCACTTATCCAGCATGTCCCGGCTCGTTGGCCTGCAAGCTCCAGACTTCACCGCCACCGCCGTGGTGGATCAGGAATTTAAGGAGATCAGTCTTTCCCATTACCGCGGCAAGTACGTGGTTCTGTTCTTCTACCCACTCGATTTCACCTTCGTCTGCCCCACGGAGATCATCGCTTTTTCTGAGCGCTACGGCGATTTCTCCAGTCGCAACTGCGAAGTGCTGGGTGTGTCCGTTGATAGCCAGTTCAGCCACCTTGCCTGGGTTCAGACCGATCGGAAAAGTGGCGGTATCGGCGACATCGCCTATCCCCTCGTCGCCGACCTCAAGAAGGACATAGCCCGTTCCTACGAGGTGCTCGATGAGGAAGCAGGTGTGGCCTTGCGAGGTTTGTTCATCATTGATCCCGATGGCGTGATCATGCAGAGCACGATCAACAACCTGCCCGTCGGCCGCAGCGTTGATGAAACCCTGCGTTTGCTGCAAGCCTTCCAGCACATCCGCAACAACCCAGACGAAGTCTGCCCCGCCAACTGGAATCCGGGCGACAAGACCATGAACCCCGACCCTGTCAAGAGCAAGGAGTTCTTCGCAGCGGTCAACTGAGCGCGCTCAGAGTCTGATAAGTCCGATCCTTGTCGTTCATTGGGGGCCCTCAGGCCCCCTTTTTTTTGGCCACTCATAAAATGGGTGGCTACCTCGACGGCGATCTAGCCGGTGCTCAGCTGCGCAGGCTGGCAAGCAGCCGCAGGCCATCAAGCCCGCCCGTAAGCGGATCACAGGCTCGCTCCGGATGGGGCATCAGCCCCAAAACATTGCCACCTGGATTGGTTAAGCCCGCAACATCACCAACCGAGCCGTTGGGATTGCTCGCATAGCGCAACACCACTTGACCATTTGCCTCTAGCTCGGCCAGCTGCTCACTCTCGCACTGGTAACGCCCCTCCCCGTGGGCAATGGGAAGGACGATCGCTTCGCCATCGCTATACCCTTTCAGCCAGTGGCAGTTTCCGGGGGCGACGCTTAGCCGCGCTGGTTCGCAGAGAAAGTGCAGCCGAGCATTGCGGGTGAGGGCTCCAGGCAATAGCCCCATCTCGGTGAGCACCTGAAAACCATTACAGATGCCCAGCACCGCGCCACCAGCCTCGGCAAATTCCTGCACCGACTCCAACACCGGGGCAAACCGGGCAATTGCACCGCAGCGCAGGTAGTCGCCATAACTGAAGCCACCCGGGATAACCACCGCCTCGAGTCCGCTCAGATCGGTGTCCTCGTGCCAAAGAAAGCGTGTCGTTAGGCCTACGCAGCCCTCTAGGGCCCAGCGCACATCCCGGTCGCAGTTTGAGCCCGGGAACACCACGATTCCAATGCTCATTGCTGCTCCCCTACCAGGTCAAGCAGCTCGAGGCGCCAGTTTTCGATCACCGGATTAGCGAAGAGACGATCACTGAGCAATTCCAGCTGGCTTTGGGCAGTGCCTTGGTCCGGTGCCTCCAGTTCAAGCTCAATTGCCTTGCCGATGCGCAGTCTGCGGACGCCCTCCACGCCAAGTCTGGCCGCAGCGGCCCTGGTGGCCTCGCCAGCCGGATCAAGCACCGAGGGCCTAAGTGAAACCTGAACGCGAGCGCGGAAGACTGGCACCAGAGGAGCAGGATGTTTGTTAAATCTTGGCAGCTCAGTGGCCCGCAGTTGCCAGATTTGTTCAGGTTGAAGTCAGCCCCCTGATTTCAGGGCCGTGTTCCGGAGCGTCAGACCCTTATCAATTGCTTGCTGGTCAGGCTGCACGGCGCTGCTTGCGAGCCTGATAGCCCTTTGTGCCCAAGCATCCCTTGGCCAGCCCCTGCAGTGCCGCCTGGAGCAAGGACCTTGGCAGCCCTGTGCCATGGTCTTAGAGGAGGGAGGCGGGCCTACCCCAATTCATTGGACGATTGAGTTCGGACCGCGTCGAATCGAATTCCGCCAAGACGGTACTGGCATGGTGCAGATGCGCGCTTCGGCCGCCTGGATCCCGGTTGAGAGCACCTGGATTGCCGGCCCGGCACTTTGCTGGAACGGCGTCTGCGCCCAGGGGGATATCCCCCTGGATTGATCCGTTAAGCAGCGGCTGTCAGCCCACTTGCCAGGGCCTGGCGCAGGCAGGCCTCGATGGCAGGACGGTGCAGCTCGAATCCAAGCAGTACCAGCTCCAGTCCGGGTTCGTGCTGTTCGCACTGAGCCTGGTCACCCCCTGGCTCAAACCAGCACTCCAGCCGTGGTCCAACCGCCTGAATCTGTAGCGGCCGGCTTTTACCCGACAGCCACAGACGCCCCTTGAGCCTGATCAGACCACTGTTACCAACCAATTGCAGCAAGCGCTGCTCCAGAGCAGTGCGTGAGAAATCGCCAGGTAGCTCCAGGGCAAACGACTCAATTGCGACATGGCTGTGATCGTGATGCTCGTGATCGTGATGCTCATGGCCTGAAGTGGCCGGCTGCAGGCGCTCAAGACCCAGCACCAGCTCAGGTGAGATCTCGCCCCTGCCCATCGATAAAAGAACAGCTCCTGGCTGTAACTGGGGCGCAAGGCGCTTGTGGACCGTATCGATGGCGGTAGGAGAGAGGCAATCGGCCCGGCTGATCAGCACTAAATCGGCAGCCTCGAGCTGCTCGGCAAATAACTCCTCAATTGCCGTCGCGTGATCCAGGCTGGGATCGGCCAGTCGCTGGGCCTCGAGTGCGGCAGGGTTAGCCACGACGCTGCCTGCGGCTAGAGCCTCGCCATCAACAACCGCCACCACACCGTTGACTCTGATTCGGGTGCGGATCTGGGGCCAATTCAGCGCTGCAATCAGAGGTTCTGGTAAAGCCAGGCCACTGGTCTCGACCACGATTCCATCCAGGCTGTCGGCTCGCTCCAGCAACCTCTCCATTGTTGGCAGGAAGTCGTCCTGGACCGTGCAGCAGAGGCAGCCGTTTGCAAGCTCCACCAGGCGGGTGTCCAGCTCATCTTCAGGACAGAAACCACAGCTGCGCAAAAGGGCTCCATCGATGCCCACCTCGCCAAATTCATTGACGAGTACAGCCAGACGCTGGCCGCTGTGCAGAAGCAAATGGCGCAGCAGGGTTGTTTTGCCTGCCCCAAGAAAACCGGTCACCACGGTGACCGGCAATCTTCCTCTTGGTTTATTCATCTCAGGCCGCCAGACCCACCAGGGCCCAGGTGCCGCCAAGAGCCAGCAGGGCAAAGGCCAGCCAGCGCAGCTGGGTTGAAGAAAGGCGTGCTACTTGGGGGCGCAACGCCAACAGTGCCAAGGCGAGCAGAGCAGCCTGGGAAAGAAACACCCCTGCTCCATAGGCCACTACGGGCATGGCGCTCCAACCGAAAACAGGGCCACTGAGTACGTATCCGTGAAGGGCCATTGCCGGTAGCAGCAGGAAGGCAGGCAGCAGGCGCAGCAGTACCAATGCCTCCACAACCAGGGTGCAGGCCACCAGGGATTCAGCTGCCGGAAGCCCGGGCCAAAACAGTCCCGCGCCACTGCCCAGCAGACCAACAGCCAGCAATCCCAGGCTCCAGCTCAGCCGTCGCTGCAAGCCCACCAGGGAAAGGGCAAGAAGGAAAAGCAAATGGTCTGGACCGAGCACCGGGTGGGCCAGGCCACTAAGCAGGCCGTTGAGTACTCCGGGCTGCAGCTGACTGAGGTCGGCAAAGTGATGGGCCTGGACTGGGCTGAAGGCGCCCACACCAATTGATGCCAGGCCGGCAACCAGAAGCCAGCGGCCCAGGACTTGGCCTTGGGGTGGAGTTTTGATCAAAGTCATGGGTCGGTCCGCGCCGTAGGAAGAGCAAAACCGGCGGGCGTTCTGACTTGGCGATGGGCCTGTAAACAGTCCCCGAAATCGGGACAGGTTCACGAGCCCAGGCCTTCACAGCTGCGGGACAGTGCCGGATTTTCACCGACCTTTCCCCCTTACCTCCAGTGGCTGATCCCCACTGGAACCGGAAAACCGATGCTATCGGCCAGCGGACCTATCGGCACGCCAAACTTTCCTTAGTGGCAACTCCAGTAGTCGGATTGACACCGGCTGCTCGCTTGCAAAGCGCTTTCTGCTCGGGCAGATCAAGTACTGCATCGCTGAAATCGGCCCCTTCAATCGTGGCCCCCTTGAAGTGGCTCTGCATCAACATGGCGTTACGCAACACAGCGCCGCTGAGGTCAGTGTCCTCAAAGTGACTTGCAAAGGCCACAGCGTCTTCCAGGTTGGCATCCTTCAAGTTGGCTCCCCTCAGGTCGCTGCTGTTGAAAACGGCCCCGCGCAGATCGGTTGCGCTCAAGTCGAAGCCTGCCAGGGTCGCCTTCAAAAACTCCTCCTGTTGAAGGTTCCTACCGTGCATGTCGGGTTGAAGGTCTTGAAGCGAGCGCTGACTGCGCAGCTCAGGTGCGGTGATTGCCCCGGCAGGAGAGACCCCTAGGCACAAGGTCAACACCAGGGTCAGTGCTGCCATCAGCCAACCACCCGGCCAACTCGATCGGGTACCTGATCTCGGGCCCATGGGCGTGCACTTACGGTGAATGATCAAGTTATTGCAACCATGGTGATGGCTCTGCGGGTGGTGGTGCCCCCCCACCCCCTGATCGGCCACTGGCTCGGCGTACTTCGCGACCGTCACACGCCAGGGTCCCTCTACGCCACCGCCACTGCCGAGCTGGGCCGCTGGCTCACCTACGAAGCGGTACGCGACTGGCTGCCCCACCGGCGCGTCCAGCTGGAAACACCCCTTGCTGAGGCAGCGGCGGATGTGGTCGATCCAGCGATTCCCCTGCTGGTACTTCCCTTGCTGACTACCGGACTTGGCCTTTGGCAGGGCGGCCAGACCGTGCTCCCTTCCGCCAAGGTGCAGCATCTGCACGAAAACCTGGGCGTGGTCACGACACCAGTTGGGCCAATCTCTCCACGCTGCGGGGTTTTGGTGTTCCTTGCGGAACTGGGAGATGGTGAGTTCCTGCTCCAGCTCCTCGATGAACTTTCCGCCCTCGGTGTGTCCGGTGATCGCTTGCGAGTCATCAGCGCCTTGGCTTCTGGCCCTGGTCTTCAGGCGGTGGGTGAACGCCACGGCAGCCTCACCCTCTACACCGCCGGCATCGATCCGGATCTGAACGAAGCCGGATCGATCGTGCCTGGTATTGGCGATGTGCAACAAAGATTGTTTGGGGGCACGGTTCTGGATGATCTGCCAACCCCTGCCTAGGCTTACTGAAGAGTTCGCGTTACTGATGGGCGATTGCAACGGCAGTTCCACCGCTGGTGGCAGCTCAGGCCTCAGCGTGCTGGCCGGTGCCGTTATCGGTGCTGCTGGCCTGGCGTGGTGGTTGCTGGCTGAAGCTGAGCGGCGTCGGCAGAATGGCCGACAGCCTCGGGCTACTGGAATTGCCGGCTCGCCGGCTGCCTCCGGAAAGGAGCGTGACCTGCACGATCGCGTCCATGAACTCAACCAGGCAATTGACGACGTACGCCGTCAATTGGAGACCATGACCATCGAGGGCTGAGCTTTTTGCATAAACGGGCCGGTGGGTAGGTTTCTCCAAGCCCGACCCACCACCATGCTCCGCTCCGCCGCGATCACGCAAGGCATCCAGCGATCCCCCAACCGCGCCATGTTGCGGGCAGTTGGATTTGGTGATGGAGATTTCAACAAGCCGATCATCGGGATCGCCAACGGCTACAGCACGATCACGCCCTGCAACCTTGGGCTCAATGAGCTTGCCCAGCGCGCCGAAAGCGCAGCCCAATCAGCCGGGGCCATGCCCCAGATGTTTGGCACCATCACGGTGAGCGATGGCATCTCGATGGGCACTGAGGGAATGAAGTATTCCCTGGTCAGCCGCGAGGTGATTGCTGATTCAATTGAAACTGCCTGCAACGCCCAAAGCATGGATGGCTTGCTGGCAATTGGCGGTTGTGACAAAAACATGCCTGGCGCCATGTTGGCCATGGCACGCATGAATATCCCATCTATCTTTGTATATGGAGGCACAATCAAGCCGGGCAAGCTCGGCGCCTGTGACCTCACCGTTGTTAGTGCATTTGAAGCCGTCGGTCAGTATAGCGGTGGGCGTATTGATGAGCAGGAGCTCACTGCTATTGAGAAGAATGCCTGTCCAGGGGCCGGTAGTTGTGGTGGCATGTTCACTGCCAACACGATGAGCGCCGCCTTTGAGGTGATGGGGCTGAGCCTGCCCTATAGCTCCACCATGGCTGCCGAAGACCCTGAAAAAGCCGACAATGCTGCGCGCAGCGCTGAGGTCTTGGTTGAGGCCCTTAAGGCAAATATCCGCCCCAGCGATCTCCTTACCCGTCAGGCCTTCGAGAACGCTATCAGCGTGATCATGGCGGTGGGTGGCTCTACAAATTCCGTATTGCACTTGCTGGCAGTTGCTCGCACGGCCGGTGTACCCCTGAGCATTGACGACTTTGAAACGATCCGTCAGCGGGTGCCGGTAATCTGCGATCTCAAGCCCAGTGGCCGCTATGTGACGGTCGACCTTCACCACGCCGGGGGTATCCCCCAAGTGATGAAGCTATTGCTGGATGCGGGCCTTCTGCATGGCGACTGCCTCACCATCGAGGGCAAAACCCTGGCCGAAGTGTTGGCGGATGTTCCCCCCCAGCCACCCTCTGGCCAGGACGTGATCCGTCCGCTCAGTAATCCTTTGTATCCAAAAGGACACCTGGCGATCCTTAAGGGCAATCTCGCTGAAGAGGGAGCCGTTGCCAAAATCAGTGGCGTTAAAAACCCTGTAATCACCGGGGCTGCACGGGTTTTTGAGAGTGAGGAGTCCTGCCTGGCCGCAATCCTCGATAAGCAGATCAATCCCGGCGATGTGATTGTGGTGCGCAACGAGGGCCCGGTGGGTGGTCCAGGTATGCGGGAGATGCTCAGCCCCACGGCGGCAATCGTGGGACAGGGTCTACTCGACTCGGTGGCACTGATTACCGATGGCCGCTTTTCAGGTGGCTCCTTCGGGTTAGTGGTTGGCCACGTTGCTCCAGAGGCTGCCGTGGGCGGAACCATTGGTCTCGTTGAGGAAGGAGACAGCATCACGGTGGATGCCATCAATCTCCTAATCCAGCTGAACGTGACAGATGCTGAGCTCTCTCGCCGCAGGGCCACCTGGGTTAAGCCCGAGCCTCGCTATCGCACCGGTGTACTTGGCAAGTACGCCCGTCTGGTCGGTAGCAGCAGCCGGGGTGCCGTTACCGACGAGATCTGATTCCCCAGCCAGGCACGAGCCTCAATCCATCGGCACCAGCAGGGCCCTTAGCCTCCGTGCCAGGGCCTCAAGGGGGGCTCCATCTGCTGGACGATCACAGCGGATCCCGGATTCGGGCTCCATCCAAACTGGATGGCTTCCCTGCCAGAGGAGCGGCCGTTGATGGTCGTGGCACCAGGCCAGGGTGAGGTTGAGGTCATTGCCACTGCGATAGATCTCTAGTTCGAGATCGGCGGCTGGATAGCGCTCCCCATCCGCCTGCCTGGCCTCCAGTCGCAAGCAGCAATCGTCGCAGCGCTGGCTGTCATCCAGCGGCAGCACGGCGTGGCTGAGGGGCTTCCGGCAGAGATCGGCGGCAGCCGCAACCAGCTGCTGCAGGTTGGTGTTGACTAATTCAGGGGTAGCCACGGATGGCGCGGAGTTCCAGGTGAATCGGGCCGGCCCGGAAGCCAGCGTTAAGCCCGCCATCATCGGCGAAACGTGAATGCAGCAGCTGCAGCCGGGTAATCCGGCTTGAGTCAAAGTGCAGGGGGAGACCTACCGGTTTGGCACGCACTGAGGCGCGCAGGTCCGCAAAAGGAATCCGTAGCAGGCTGGGCCCTCCGGACTCTGTTGCGAATTCGATCACCCATCGCAAACCACCTGGGATCAGGTTGGTGAGACCGGCCAGTCCGTCGGCGCAAGCAACCGCCAACTTGAAGCGTCTTCCATCACCCAGCAGCTCAATTTCGAGGCCCTCACAGCTGGAGAGATCAAGGGGTGGTGAAAAGAGAGGTGAGCGGCAACTGATAAAACCCCCTCCCTCCTCAACGAGGATGCCTTCAAACTCCAGCCCCGTTGAAGCAATCCGGCAGTTGCCCTGGCTGCGTCCACCCATCACCGTGTCATTGAGGGCATGCCAGCCACTGAAGCCGTCGCCACTAGCGATGGGAATCACGGGTGAACTCCAGCGGCCGCATCCTGGTCAGCGAAAATCAACACCTCGTTGCCGGGCTGAACAAGCTTGGCGGGGGTGCGCGTGGGTGATTCCTCTGGATCGAGCAACCGCTGCAGGGCTTGCACCTTGCCGGCGCCACTCACCAAGAACAGCACCCGCCGCGCCGCCGAAAGGGTTGGGGCTGTAAGGGTGACCCGTGGCAGCCCCTTGCCTTCCCCCAAGGTGACGGAGCGATCCAGCACTCCCGGTGCCGCTGTGCCAGGAAACAGCGATGCTGTGTGCCCATCGTCGCCCAGGCCGAGTAGCACCACGTCCAGCACTGGCGGAAAGTTGCCACACAGGTGCTGCAGCAGTTCGGCATAAGCTGCCGCTCCCTGCTCCGGGCTGGCGAGCTGGGTAGGAACCGCATGGAGACATGCCTTGCTGCCGGGGGCCTGAGCCATCAGGGTCTCCCGCACCATTCGGGCGTTGCTCGAGGGGTCATCTCCAGGCACCCAGCGCTCATCGCCCAGCAGTACATCGACCCGATCCCAGGGCAGGTGTTGCTGTCCGAGTAGGCGGTAAGCCGCCTTCGGCGTCTCACCACCGGCAAGGGCTAACTGGGCCCTATCCCGTTGTGCCAATACCAGATCAAGCTCTGATGCCAGGGCTTGGGCCGTC
>CAZKER010000223.1:0-11019 GCA_964551845.1 uncultured Cyanobium sp. | reverse complement strand
ACGGCTCCAGCAATCGAACGCTTGACTAGCTCGGCGGTGTCACCTCCCAAGTCGCGGGCCTGAAAAGTGGTGTAAGTGACAGGCGGGCGCCGATCCCGCCTTTCAATCATCGTGAACAGCAGATCGGCGTAGGTGTCGCCCTGGGGGGCGTGCAGCACGTAGTGCACACCCTCCATCGAGGCGGCAATGCGCATGGCACCCACGTGGGGGGGGCCTTCGTAGGTCCAAAGGGTGAGTTCCATGGCTGTTTAGTTGAGACGAATGGTCAGGAAAAGGAGAGTGCGGCGCGGCGACGCAGGGAGCGGGCAAACAATTCGGCCAGATCGCCGGCCTGGTCGCAACCGTGGATGGGGCTGAACACCAGCTCAATCGACCACTTGGTGGCGATGCCCTCGGCCTCCAGGGGATTGGCCAGGCCCAGGCCACACACCACAAGATCTGGCCGCTCGGCGCGGACCCGCTCCAGCTGGCGTTCCACGTCTTGCCCCTCGGTAATACGGGTGCCAGGTGGCAACAGGGCCAGCTCGGCATCGAGCAGCTGGCGATCGAGGTAGGGAGTGCCCACCTCCACCAGCTCCATGCCGCACTCGCGATGCAGGAACCTCCCCAAAGAGAGCTCCAGCTGGGAATCAGGCAGCAGAAAGAGCCGTTTGCCGGCCAATAGCTCCCGGTGGGGAGCGATGGCACGCTGGCCCCGCTCCACCAGCGGATCGAGCACCTCGGCCACCAGGGCCGGGGCCACCCCGAAGGCAGCGGCGCCCGCCGCCATCCAGGCCCGACTGCCCTCCACACCAAACGGATAGGGAGCCGTAAGCAGCTGGCCACCGCGGCTCACCAGGGCCCTTGCCGTGGCCGAGAGGAAGGGCTGGGCCAGCAGCACCCGGGTGCCAGGCCCAATTGGGGGCAGCTCGGTGGAGCGCCGCGGCGGCAGGCTCGTGACCACCGGAATACCCAGGCGTCCAAAAAGCTGCACCAGCCGGTCTTCCACCGCATCGGCCAAGGTGCCGACGATCAACAGCTGATCGACCTCGCTGCTGGGCATCAGGGGAACCATCGCCAGCAGGGCTTGGTCCTCCCCCTGGGTGAAGGTGGTTTCGATGCCGCTGCCGCTGTAGTTCAGCACCATCACCCGGCCGGCTAGCTGGGTATTAAGCCGCTCGGCTGCCTTACCCAGATCCAGCTTGATCACCTCGCTGGGGCAGGAGCCCACCAGAAACAAGGTGCGGATCTCGGGGCGCCGCTCCAGCAGATCCTTCACCAGCCGGTCGAGCTCCTCATTGGCATCGGCCAGACCCGCCAGATCACGCTCCCCCAGAATCGCAGTGCCGAAGCGGGGCTCGGCAAAGATCATCACGCCGGCGGCGCTCTGAACCAGGTGGGCGCAGGTGCGGGAGCCCACCACTAGAAAAAAGGCATCCGGCATGCGCCGGTGCAGCCACACAATCGAGGTGAGTCCGCAGAACACCTCCCGCTGACCGCTCTCCTTAAGCAGCTGTAGAGGCGGCTGCTCAGCCAAACCAGTTGTCATGTCACCAATCACCGAAGACGCGCCCATCCAGGCGACCCCTGCGGAAAGAACCTTTAAGGGTTAACGGAGCAGGAAGGCCAACTGTCGACAACGCCTACAAATGTTCGGGATCAGCCCACAGGCCGTAACTAATTGCAGCCGATAATCTGGGTTGCGTGATCTGGAGCACCGGGTCCAGGTCCCATGCCCAAGCCCTTCTGGTCAATCGTCCCCAGACGACCACCCTCTCGGCGAGCGCGCAAACCCTGGCGAGCTCCCCTGTCTCTGGCAGTGCTGGTGAATGCCGGCGCCATCGGCTACCACCTCAGTGAGGGTTGGGACTGGGGGGATTGCTACTGGATGGTGCTGATCACGCTCAGCACCCTGGGATTCAGCGATGGGCACACCCAGATCTTGAGCTCCGGTGGGCGTGTCGTTACCACCCTGCTCATCCTGGGCGGCTTGGTGGTGGTGCAGATCAGTATCCAAGGGGTGCTGGGCCTGTCTGAATCCGGGTACTTCCGGCGCATGCGCGAGCGCCGATTCCGTAATTGGCTATCCACCATGCACAACCATGTGATCCTGTGCGGCTATGGCCGCATCGGCCGCGAGATCGCCGAACAACTCGCCAGGGAAAACGTTCCCCTGCTGGTGGTGGAGATGGACGCGGAGCGCCGCGAGGCAGCCGAGGAGCGGGGGCTGGCAGTGCTGATGGCCGACGCCACCCTCGATGAAACCCTGCTGGAGGCAGGCATCCACCGCTGCCGTGCCCTGGTGGCTGCCCTGCCCAGTAACGCATCCAACCTCTACGTAGTGCTAAGCGCTCGGGGCATGGCGCCGAACTGCCGGCTAATAGCCCGCTCCGACAGCGAAGAAGCGGAACGCAAGCTGCGGCTCGCCGGTGCTGATCAAGTGGTGAGCCCCTATGTCAGTGGCGGTCGCGCCATGGCAGCCACCGCCCTGCGCCCCCTAGCAGTGACCTTCATGGATCTGCTGGCAGGATCTGGCTGCGAAGTGGAGGAGTTTCTGCTGAGCAGCAATCCGGCCGACCTGGGCAGCCTCAATGGGGCTTCCCTAGCTGAGCTTCAGCTCGGATCGCGCTCCGGTGCCCTAGTCCTAGCGATCGTGCCGCCCCAGGCAGCAAGCAGCGATGTCCCCAGGCAATACCGGGGAGCCCAATACTCCCCCGAGCCGCCGAAGTTGCTGGCGAATCCAGGTAGCGAGACGCGCCTTGCCCCAGGGCAGATGCTGGTGGTGATGGGCAGCCAAGAGCAGCTGGAACAATTCACTCGCCTACTTGGACCCGCCCTCAAAAGTGTGGACGTGATGGCTACCTGAGCACAACCCATCAAGGCAAATCAGTCGTCATAGACGAGGCAATTGACATCGGATGGATTGAGATCACAGAACACCTCAAACGGTGTTGGAGCTTCAGTTTCCTCCGGATGGCGCACCTGAAACTCCTGCAGCTCCTTGATCTGCTCATCAATTTTGCGGGCAACGGCCTTATCTCCCCGCTCCGTGGCCTCCGCCAGAGCTGAGCGATAGGACACCAACTGGTCAGCAATGCTCGACATGGCTCTGGCTCCCCGGAAGGAGTTGTAAACGCACGGCTGAAAATTTAGTCCCGGTAATTGCCTGCTGAGCTGCCCCATCTGCCAACGGCAACAGAATACCCAATACGTGTCAGTTTCCACACTTAAGCCGCGTCCTTCGCCAAGGTGTGGCGACTCACAGAGATTTCCATGGCAGACGCTCCTTACTTGGTGGCCCTGGCCTTGGTGGAACTGGATGGCAAGCGGGCCCTGCCCCTGACCGGCAAATCCCAGCGAGATGACAGCCTCGGAGAACCCGGCGAGGACGGCCGCACCCTGGCCCTGGAGCTGCTGCTACGGCTTTGGCAGCGCAGTGATGAGGGCCCCCTGCGCCGGGCCGCAGCTGAAGACAGCCTATTGCTGTTGGAAATGCCGCTCGAGGTGATGAGCGAGCGCTTGCCGGTGTTGAAGGCCAACTGGATCGCTGGTGGGCCCACCGAACAGTTGCTAGCCAGCTTGAAGCAACATGCCCAGCGCCGCTGGCGGATCAGCATTGTCAAATACCAGCCCGCCACCTTCACGCCCTGGCCTTGAGCAGGCGGCCAGGACGCGACTGCGCTCAGGGACGCTGGGCGCGGGACCAGGAAGCCGGGGAAAATGCGTGGCCCTGCTCCAGGGCAATCGCCACGACCGCATCGACACTGCCGGCGGCATCCACCCGGGCCCTTAGGGCGGTGTCGGCATCTACCTTGACCATGAACGCTGTGAGTTGGGCTTTCGACATGGCGCTACAAGGCTTGGAACTCCCCACTCCTAGCCATGGATGGCGGATCTGGCATCGCCACAGTTTTGAGGAGGAGCATGTTGGACGGGGGCGCTTGACGGCGCTGTAGGGTGAAAAGTGATTCAAAGATTTCTCTCTAGCGAGCTGACCACTTTCTGTTGGGCCATCGAAGGATCGATTCATAGTTTCTGAGTTCATGACCATTTACGTCGGCAATCTTTCCTTCGATGCAGAAGCGGAAGATGTCCAGCATCTGTTCAGCCAGTACGGACAGGTGAGCAAGTGCAGCCTCCCCCTCGACCGCGACACCGGCCGCAAGCGCGGTTTCGCCTTTGTCGAAATGGCCAATGAGGCCGAAGAGACCAAGGCCATCGAAGACCTTCAGGACGTCGAGTGGATGGGTCGCGCCATCCGCGTCAACAAAGCTGAGCCCCGCGGTAGCGGTGGTGGCGGCGGTGGTGGCGGCGGCGGTCGCCGCGACTTCGGCGGTGGCGGCGGCTACAACGGCGGCGGCTACGGCGGTGGCGGCAGCCGCTACTGAGCACCGTTTACCAATCCAAATTTCAGGATCACTGCGGTGATTCTTGCGCCGCCCCTCCGGGGGCGGCTTTTTGATGGGGACCAGCCAGCTTCCTAGCCTGGGCTCATGGCAAGCGCTCCCCCCCTAGTGCTGGTGCACGGTCTGTGGGACACGCCGCGCCTGTTCGATCGCCTCAAACTCCAGCTGGACAACCGGCGATCTCCGCTCCTGATCCCCTACCTGCCCAGCGCCTTTGGTGCCGTCCCGATCCTGCAGCTGGCTGAGCGGTTAGGCCGCCAAATCGAGGCAGCCTTTGGCCCCCATACCCAAATCGACCTGTTGGGATTCTCAATGGGCGGCGTGATCGGCCGCTCCTGGATCCAGCTGCAGGGCGGCCAATCGCGCACCCGCCGCTTCATCAGCGTCGGCAGCCCCCAGCAAGGCACCCTCACAGCCCAGCCATGGCCGAGCTGGCTGCTGGCCGGCATCGCCGACATGAAGTGGGGCAGCCCCCTACTGCGCCAACTGAACAAGGATCTCGAGGGGCTGGGCCACGTGGAGTGCTGCAGTTTTTACTGCGCCGCCGACCTGATGGTGCTGCCTGGCTGGCGCGCCGTATTGCCACTGGGTCCACGGCAGCAGTTACCCGTGCGCACCCATAAGCAACTGATGCAACATCCGGCGGCCCTGGAGCCTCTGGTGACCGAATTACTGCGTCCCTGAACTCGACCCAAACCATGGCCCTACCCACCCCAGACCCCCTGGCCATTTCCCTGCTGGTGCGCTGGCTGCTGGGCTGGTTGCTATGCCTGCCGATGCCGGCATTACCGGATCTGGCGCCAAGCGGTGCGCCCCGAGTGTCGGTACTGATCCCCGCCCGCAACGAGGCACTCAGCCTGCCGCGACTACTGGAGGCCCTGGCCCAGCAGAGCCTGCAGCCCCTGGAGGTGATCGTGATCGACGACCATTCCAGCGACGCCACCGCAGCCCTCGCCGCCGCCGCCGGCGTCACGGTACTGGCCTCGGAGCCGCTGCCACCCGGCTGGTGCGGTAAAACCTGGGCCCTACAACAAGGCGCCGCAGCGAGTTCTGGGGATCTGCTGGTATTTCTCGATGCCGACACCGAACCCAGCTCCAACTTTCTGGCCCGGCTGGTCGCGAACCAGCAGCAGCAGGGCGGCCTGGTGTCGGTGCAGCCTTTCCACCGCACCGAAAAGCCCTACGAGCAGCTCTCGGTGCTTTTCAACATCGTGGGATTAATGGCCGTGCCCCTGGGGGCAAATGTGGGCGTGGCCTTTGGCCCAGCGATGGTGACGAGCCGCAGCGACTACAACCTCATTGGCGGCCACGCCTCGGTGGCAGACAAGGTGGTCGAAGACTGGTTTTTGGCTCACCGCTACGAAGCAGCGGACCTGCCGGTGAGCGCCTACTTAGGCCGCGGCAGCCTCTCCTATCGCATGTATCCCGGCGGCCTAAGCGACATGGTGGTGGGTTTTGACAAAAACTTCGCCACAGCCGCCGGTGAAGTGCACTGGCACTGGATGCTCGGAGTGCTGCTGTGGCTCTCGGGCCTGTTCTGGGCCGCCTGGTGTCTGCCCGCCTCCCTGCTGCACTGGCCAATGGTGGGCGATTCCTCGTTAGCACCGAACCTGCTGGTCTACGGCGGATATGCCCTGCAGCTACTGCTGATCACTCGACGCATCGGCAGCTTTGGCTGGATCAATTTGGTTTTTCCAATACCGGTGCTGTTTTTTCTGGGGGTGTTCGTGCTGGCGATCTTCAACCTGGAGCGGGGATCGATTAGCTGGAAAGGCCGCCAATTCCCCACCCGTTAGCCCGGCACAGCGTGCGAGGTCAGGCTCGTCAATTTCTCTGAAACTCTGAAGGGTTTCGCGATTTCGGGCAATTGGATCCAGAATCTCCACATGGCTGATCCAATAGCTTCGGGTCGTTATCGCGTACGCGCCGCAGTGGAGCGGGAGCAAAGCGTGCCGCTCCAGGTGCAGGCGGCACGGTTCAACACCAGAGATGACGCAGAGACCTTTGCCCACCTGGTCGCCCACGATCGACTACAGAACGTAGTTGTGGAAAAGCTGGCCCCCGGTGGTTGCTGGCTGCAATTAAGCCTGGTGGCCTGCGCTTTTTGAGCTCCTAGCCCCCCTTGCCAGCAGGGCGTGATTACTAGGAATGCGCAGATCCCAGGCCCAGCCGCAGCGCTCTAACAGGCGGATGAAGCGGTAGGTGGGATCGGGCAACAGCTGCAGACGCCCCTGCTTCAAAGTGATTCCCTGGCGCACCGAGGCCTGGAAAGCGTGGTGGAGGTTGTGCCAGCCCTCACCCAGGGTGATCACGGCCACAAATGAGTTGTTACGGCTGGCATCTGCCGTGGCAAAGGGCTGATCGCCGTACAGATGGGCCAGGGAATTCACGCTCGCCACCCCGTGATACAGCACTGTGGTGCTCAGGCAGAAAGCTGCCAGCCAGGGCAGTCCGCCCAGTTGCCAAGACAATCCGGCCAGCAGTAGCACGGGCACGAAATGCAGCCGGTCGATGAGGCGCAGCACCGGATCGGCCTCCACATCGGCGGGCAAGGTGGCGGGGAAAAAGCTTGGGGACAGCAACCAACCAGCCTGGGAGCGCCACAGGCCACGCCATCCCGCCGAGGGAGCAAGCGGGGTGTGGGGATCGGCGGAGGTGTCAACGTGGCGGTGATGGGTTTGGTGATGAGCCTTCCACCAACTGGGGCCCATCTGACCCGCCGAGGCGCCCACAAAGGCACCGATCCAGGCCACAGGCCGGGGCGCTTTGTAGCTGGCGTGGGTGATCAGGCGGTGATAAATGGCCGTTGTAGCCAGCATGCGCACCAGGTAAAGGCCCAGAGCCCATAGGGCCGCACCGAAGCTGAGGCCAGTCCAAAGAAGCAGCAGGCAGCCAAGGTGGGCAGCAATGGTCAGAACGGGACCGAGGGAGTACAGAAGACGGCGTAGACGGGGCACTAAGCCCACTCCCAGAAGGGATTCGAGCCTAGAGGCACAACGCTTCAGCCTGAGTTACTGCGGGGCGGGATCCCGACTCAGAACCACCATCTCTGGAACGAAGACAAAGGTGAAGTCACCAAGGCATTCGGCCTGGCCGTCGATGGCGCTGACACCACCAGCCACAAAATCGATCAAGCGCTGGGCCTCGCTGGGCTCCATTGCCCCGGCGTGCACCAGCACGGTCTTGCGCTCGCGCACGTGGTGCACGATCCACTGCGCCTCCTCAAAGCGGGTGGGGTGAAACACCACCACTTCGGGCATCCATTCGCCGAATGGGCTGGGCATGCCTGGGGAAACCCCGCTGGCGATGAACACTCAACGTATGGGGCTATTGCTCCATGTGCAATGAGCGGCCCCGCCAGGTCCAGCCCCGGCCGCTGAGGGTCTTGTACACCGAAACCGGGGCCATGGCGCCGATCACTAGACCCCCCAGCCCCGCCAGCCACCACCAGTTGAGGGGCGTGCCGAAACGGCGGCGACTCCAGAGCCGGATCGCCCATTGCAGCGCAATGGCCAGCAAGGCAGCCAGGGCTGGCAACCAGGCCAGGGAAAGGGCCGATCGCCAGGCAAGCACCAGGGCCGGGGGCAGCAACAACCAAGGAACGGCATAGAGCTGCAGCACCAAAGCACCAGCCGCCAAGGCCTTAGCCACATCACCATCCAGGCCAAGCAGCCAGTTTTTGGTCCAGCCTTCCCAAAGGGCGGCGAAGTCCCGATACATGCGCAGGGTTAACCAGTCGAGCCCCAGCAAATAGCGCAGGCGAAAGCCCTGACCCTTGATCGCCCTGGCCAGAGCTAGATCCTCCACCACCTCGCCAGCCACGGCGCCATGGCCACCAATCGCTCGGTAGGCCTGGCTGCGGAACAGCAGAAACGGACCCGCCGCAAAGGCCAAGGGATCAGTGGGATCATTGGCCCGCTCAATTGGGAAACCCAGGCCGAGCAGGCTGGTGATGATGGGCTGAACCAGCCACTCGGCCAGGCAGCCACAGCTCAGCCGCGGTGCCAGGGTGAGCAGGTCAGTCCCGTGGGCGATCGCGTCTGTCATGGCAGCCCGCAGCGCGCCCGGGGTAACGCGCACATCCGCATCAATGAACACCAGCCAGTCGCTTTCGAGCTCGCTGCTGGCTCGGGAACAGGCCCAGTTTTTGCCCACCCAGCG
The DNA here is from genome assembly GCA_964551845.1 of uncultured Cyanobium sp. Taxonomy (GTDB): domain Bacteria; phylum Cyanobacteriota; class Cyanobacteriia; order PCC-6307; family Cyanobiaceae; genus Cyanobium_A. The sequence continues at coordinate 2,473 of CAZKER010000223.1, read as the reverse complement.
CTCCGCCTGGGGCCGGACACCGGCCGCTAGCAGGCCAAAGCGTGGATCCCCAGCCCCCGCCTCCTGAGCCAGGGCTGCGGTGGCGTCGCTGGAGTCGTCGTCGACCACCAGCAGCGACCAGTGCTGGCAGGGCGCCTCGCTGGCGAGGATCGCCCGCACACAATCGCCGATGTTGTCTGCTTCGTTGTAAGCCGGCACTACCACTGTGCAAGAAGTAGCCGCTAGGGGGGTGCCTGGTGGGGCTGGCTGCAGAGTTGGGGCCACACCGAAGGTGCGCTCCAACAGGGCCAGCATCACCGCCAAACCAAGGCAGGAAACCAGCCCCAAGCCACTGGCAAAGACGATCAAGAAGGTTGCGAACGATCCCAGAATTCAGCAGCTCCGCTGACGCAACTGACGATCAGCCTCGGCCCGCCGGCACACGCGACGAAAGGGTGCCAGGCCAATGCCAAACAACTCCTCAAACAGCCGATTAGCTGCCATCACCGAAGCCAGGCCACAGAGGTGCACCTGCTGCTGAAGGGTGGTGTGGGGTTGGGCGGCGATGCCTTCAAAAAGCCGGCTGAGCCGAATGTGCTGGAGCGTCTGAAACGGCGTCTTGCCGCGGCAGTGGTCGAAGCAGAGGTCAAGCCACTCCGCACTCACCCCGATCGAGTGGGCCACCGTCTCCAGCTCAATTTCCTCGGAAAAGTGATGGGCGAAATAACGAGCAGCCCGGTTCACCACATCAAGCTGCTGGGCAGGACCCACCGGGACGCTTCGGCAGCGGCGCGGCAGGCCATGCCCAGCACTGATAAATGCCGTTGGTGAAGGAACGGGCCGCATCGCACTCCGGGAGGTGATCGCGTGCAAGACATCCAGGAGGTCTTGTCTTCCAACTGATAGCCCCCCTGGAGCGAGGGGTGCAATTGCAATCGACACCGTTTGGGCGATCTGTAGCAAGCCTGCACCTATCGCAATGATCGTTAGCACGCAGGCCTAGGCCAGTGCGCAGAGTTCGTGGGCTAGTTGTTCCCCACTGCGCAGGGCCCCCTCGATCCGCCCAAATCCAACCCCGGCGATGAAGTCGCCGCAGAATCCCACCCGGCTGCCAGGGCAGCAGCTGAGTTCGGAAGGCAGCCCAGGAGCGAGGGGAAAGGCGGCACCCCAGCGCATCAGCTGGCGATCGGCTGAGGCCAGCTCAAGCCGGGGTAACCACGGGGCCATCACCTGCTCGAGGGCGGTGGTGAGGGCGGCAATCACCGTGTCTTCTCGGCCCTCATCGGGGGGCAGCTGAAGCATGCGGGCCACGGCGGAATGGGTGCCGTACACATCGAGGTGATCGGCGGCAAAGGATTGGCTGGAATGAGCCACCACAGCGCAGCGGCCATCTTCTAGGGGCTGGATAGTGATTCGCTGCAGCCCCCAACGCTGCTGGGCGGCCGCATCGAAATGGAGCAAGCTGAAAGGGAGATCTACCCAGTGGCCCGTCGCTGCTGCCTCGAGCAGCACCAGGAGATTGCTGCGAGCCTCGGCGCGGATGCCGGCGATCACGGTGAGGGCATGGTCGAGCCGTAGATCGCCCAGCCGATCCGCTGACTGCTTCAGGGGTACCTCCTCCCAGCCAAAGATCAGGCGGCTACGGGGATGAGCCAACAGGGTGCTGCTCAACACCAGCCAATTGGCCTGACCCAGCAACTGCCCTTCCCTGCCCAGCAGCTGCCAGACACCGTCGCTCCAGCCGAGGTGACGCACCAGGGTGCCGTAGTGCGGCTGCCACGCTTCACCGGCCTCGCCGGCCAGGCTCAACAGTCCTTTGCAGAGACGATCCATGCCACCCCTACCCCGGTAGAGCTGACCCAGCCCCAGAGCATCAGCCTGGCCAGGCCGCAAAGTTGCTTCTCCCTGGAGCTGGGCAATCAGACCCGGCCACGGCTCGATCCAGCCCCCCGCCAGCAGAGGCTGCAACAGCAGCGGGTCCGTATCACCGGTGATGTTGAGCAAGGGTGCGCCATGGTCGATGCGCAGCTCGCGATCGTGGCGGGAGCGCCTGGTGCTAGCGCGTCCGCCGGGGCCCCGCCCCGTCTCCCAAAGGCTTAGCGCGCCGGCATACCCCAAGCGACGCAGCTGAGCGACAAAAGCGCAGCCCGATACCCCGGCACCGATCACAGCGATGGATTCAGGGCCCGAACGGGGCATCGACAACAACTAGGTCGGCTATCAATTCAGGATGACAGCGATCTTCAAGGCTGCAGCCGATGATTTCCCATCCGGCATCTGAGCCTCCGGTACTGGTGTTTGATGGCGGCTGCCCCTTCTGCCGCCATTTCGCCGAGCTAGCGGAGCTGCGCAGTGGCATCCCGAACCTGGCGATCCGCGATGGCCGCAGCGACCATGACCTCCGGCGCCAACTGCGGCAGCAGGGCTGGGACCTGAGCCGCGGCGCGGTGGTGCTGGCGCAGGGCCAGGTGCTGCACGGGGCCGAGGCGATCCA